>QHXG01000003.1:29086-30122 GCA_003222845.1 Acidobacteriota bacterium
ACCTCCATTCGCCAGAGGTGCTGTGCCCCTGTCCGGTCGGATGAAAAAATAATGTAGCGCCCATCCGGCGAGATAGTCGGCTGGCCGTTCGTGCCCGCGTTTGCGGTCAATTGTTTTGGGTTGCCGCCGCGAGCATCCATCAAGTACAGATCAAAACCGCCGCCCATGTTTGACGAGTAGACTAATTTGCCGTCCGGGGTCCATGAAGGCTCGCCGCTAAAACTCCATCCCTGGGTGACCTGTGTTGCACGTGCGGCTTCAAAGCCGGGCATCACCCAGATGTTTGCCACTGCCTCGGTCCGCACTGTTGCCAACACAGTGAAATCCGCAGTGAGACTGATAGTGGAATAAGAATCTACGTCGGTGGTGATCGCCTCTGCCTCGCCCGCCGGATAAGAAATCTGCCAGATCTTGAAGTTGCTTGATCCCTTTCCCTTCGCGGTAAACAAAAGATGGCTGCCGTCCGCAAGCCATGCTAACTGTCGCACCTCGTACCACTTTTGCGGAGTGAGTGATTTGATCTCACCAGTGGCAACTGGAATCGTCGCCACACTCATATAATTCTCCAGGTTATTTCCCACCGGCGCAGCGAGAAGTTTTCCATCCGGCGACCATGACAGGGCGGCAAAAGCGGCTCTAAAGAAGAACTCGTTGCCACCTCGGAGGGCAAGTTGACGTTCTCCCGTGCCGTCCGCATTCGCGATCATCAACTTGTCTTGATCTTCAAAATAGTAGAAGAAGGCTATCTGGTTGCCGTCAGGGGAAAACGCCACCGCGTTATTAATCCCGGTAAGCAGTTTTCGGGCAGGGCCCCCGGGCACGGGCACCTGGAAGAGTGTTCCTCTCGGATCGTTCTTTTCCTGCACCGAGTAATAGATGTAGTTGCCGTTGGGCGAGAAGGCCACGCCGCTGTAGTAGAGTTCCGTGGGCGGAACGATTTGGGTGTCGCTGTTGAGGACGGCCACCTGCTTGAGCCAGAGGCTCTGCTGCCCGCCGTCATCTATGACCCGCACCAGCCATTTGCCGTCGGGCGAGA
>QHXG01000004.1 GCA_003222845.1 Acidobacteriota bacterium
GTGAAACTTCAGCGACCGCTGCTTCGCTAACGGCGGGAGGCGGGACGTTGGCGCCGATGTGTTCCAGCTCGCGCCGCAAGTCTCTCAGTTCAATTGCTACGTCTTTGATTGTTTGGTAACGGTCTTCGGGATCCTTCGCCAGACAGCGGCGAATAATTCTTTGCAGCTCAGATGGTGCCGTGGGGTTAAGATCGCCAATTTGCGGCGTGGGTTCGTGCACGATCTTGTGCAGCGAATCGAGAGCATCTTTTCCTGCAAAGGCTCGCTTACGCGTCGCGGCTTCATAGAGAATGCAGCCGAACGAAAAAATGTCTGAGCGGTGATCGATCTCATCGGTCTTGCCCTGGGCTTGTTCGGGAGACATGTAACCGACTGTG
>QHXG01000249.1 GCA_003222845.1 Acidobacteriota bacterium
GATTATTACCTGAAGTCTGCTCGCGATGATCCGAGAGGACCAGACGATGGCAAAGAGCGAGTAATCAGAGGTGGCTCATGGATGTGCGCCGAGAACTTTTGCAACAATTATCGGGTCGCTGCGCGCAGCCAAGCCACGCCCGATAGCGGACTGAACAATCTGGGTTTTCGTTGCGTGCGCGACGAGTAGACTTGAACTGAGCTCCCGTTTGTGATGGCAAGAGATCTGAATCAATTCAAAGGCGAGGCCGTGTTCGAAAGATATCTCTTGATGGCGTGCAACTTCTTCCGCGACTCTCCCCAATCGAAATCCCGGTCCCGAGCAAAACCCGCATCCAGCTTCTGTCTCTCGGCCGCGCAATTGGTTCCTCCACGGGCGCATTGGTCGTCCGCCCTACACGACGCGGGCGCGTCTGGGAGAGAAGAGGTGTCGTGGTTAATAAGATCAGGACGAGAACCAACGAGACTATGGTTGTTCTCTTCATTGTGTCTCTGCCTTCCTGGAGAGAGTCTGCCAGAACAAACGAAAGCCGAGCATTGAATTGTATGTCCGACCGTGCGAGGAATATAGACCATTTCGGACTGCTTGACAACATTCAAGTATCGGTCGGATTGTAATCTTAGCGAGCAACCCCCTTAGCGAGTGAATCGACCTCACCGGGGACGGTGCATTCGACCGAAGGCGCGAGGAATCAAGACCGTGAAAAGCAACTGCGTCAAGATCAGAATAACAGCGCAGCAAGCAGCATTAGTTCTCGTCGCGCTCCTGTTGTTTCCTGGGTCAGGTCAAGCCCAGAATGCGCAGATCGACCAGCAGTCAAGAGCGTCTAAACAGCGCGCAGCCGCTCCGAACCTCCCCACGATTTTTGTGGTCGGCGATTCTACGGCCAACAACAATGCCAACGGGGCGCGCGGTTGGGGCGACCCTTTTGTCGACTACTTCGACGCAGAGAAGATCAACGTTCTAAACCGAGCGCGCGGAGGACGCAGCAGCCGAACGTTCATCACCGAAGGGCTCTGGGACAAAGTCTTGAGCGAGATGAAGAGGGGCGACTTTGTTTTGATCCAGTTTGGCCATAATGACGCCGGAGCAATTAACGACGCGACTCGCGCGCGCGGCTCGCTTCCTGGGATTGGTGAAGAGACTCAGGAGATCGACAACCTGCTTACGAAGAAGCACGAGGTTGTGCACACCTACGGCTGGTACATGCGAAAGATGATCGCGGATACGAAAGCCAAGGGCGCGACGCCCATCGTTCTGTCTCTGACAGTGCGAAACATTTGGAAAGAGGGCCATGTAGAACGGGGTCCCGGAAAATTCGGTCAATGGGCTGCTGAAGTGGCGAAGTTTGAGCATGTTACCTTCATCGACGTTACGACATTGATCGCCGGCAGATATGAAGAGCTGGGTGAAGAGAAAGTCAAAGAGTTATTCGCGACGGATCATACGCACACGAGTCCATCGGGAGCGGAATTGAATGCATCCTTGGTAGTGGCGGGGTTAAAGATGCTCAAAGATAAGCCTCTCGATCGCTATCTGTCGGCGAAAGGCAAAGCAGTTGAGGGTGCGCGTCAATAGAGTTATGGGACCGATTTCCATGAAAACGATTGCCACGATCTTTTTCGTACTGATTGTCGCGGCGTTGTCAGCTGCCGGGGCAAACGCAAATGTCTCGTTGCCCGACGTTATCAGCGAAGCGATGGTGCTCCAGCAAGGTCAGGCTGTCCCAATCTGGGGCAAGGCTGATCCGGGCGAAGTCGTCACCGTTCGCTTCGCCGGCCAGTCGAAGAAAGCAATCGCGGCGATGGATGGCACGTGGCGCGTCAAACTCAACCCCATGCGCGCTAACGCTACGCCCGCGACCATGATCATCTCCGGCAGGAACAATATCGAGCTTAAGGACATTCTCGTCGGCGAGGTATGGCTTGTGTCAGGGCAATCTAACATGCAACGCTTGTTGAGCGAGACGGACAATGGTGAAGCCGCGATCGCTGCTGCCAATCATCCGCTAATTCGGCTCTTCAACGTTAGCCGTCAGGTTGCGTTCAAGCACGCGCCGCCGCCCCTCGCCACCTGGCAAGCCTGTTCGCCGCAATCTGTAAGGCAGTTTTCCGCTGCCGGTTATTACTTCGGCGTCGAGTTGGAGAAGGAGCTGCGGGTTCCCATCGGATTGATCAATTCATCTTATGGCGGGTCGCAAGCCGAAGCCTGGACGCCAGTCGAATACTTGCTAGCTTCTGAAGAACTGCGCCCGACGGTTGAGCGTACGAAGATTTGGGACGAGGAACGACCAAAGGTGCGCGCCGAATATGAAGAGGCGTTGAAGAAATGGCGCGTCGAATCGGACAAAGCTAAAGCCGCGGGAGCGCGACCGCAGCCCTCGCCGGCAGTGCCTGACGCGCTGCGCGAATACCGGATTGCATCGTCAATATATGACGGGATGATTGCGCCGCTGATTCCTTTCTTCATTCGCGGCGCGATCTGGTATCAGGGCGAATCGAACGAAGCGCGAGCGCAACAATACGGCGTCCTGCTGCCGACGATGATCAGAGCCTGGCGCGAACGCTGGGGCGAAGGAAACTTCCCATTTGGTATCGTGCAGTTGCCCAACTACCGCGATCAAAAACCGGAACCTGCGGACGAAGCGTGGAGCCATCTGCGGGAGGCGCAACGACGCACCGCTCTCCATACTTCGAACACCGGACTGATTGTGACGATCGACATCGGTGAGGCGCACGACATCCATCCGAAAAACAAATTCGACCTCGGCAAACGGATGGCCCGATGGGCACTGGTTGACGTTGATGGACGCAAGATGACTAAGTCCGGTCCGATGTTTCGCCAAGCGAAGATTGCCGGTTCAAAAATCATTCTCACCTTCGATGAAGTGGGCCAGGGCTTGCGAATCCGCGACGGCGACAAGCTCGAGGAGTTCGCAATTGCGGGAACGGATCACAAATGGCGGTGGGCCCAGGCGAAGATCCTCGACAAGAATCGAGTAGAGGTTTGGTCAGATGCCGTGCCACAGCCGCTGGCTGTGCGATATGCCTTCAATAACAATCCGCGACATCCGAATTTGACGAATGAGACCAGACTGCCTGCTGCGCCTTTCCGCACTGATGATTGGCCCGGGCCGACGGATGGAAAACGCTAATACAATCAGTCTAAGCTGCCGGCATGATCTTAAATTCCGGTGACTCGTGTCTCCAAGGGTGCTGCTTCTGCCTGCAGAAGGGGGCGGCATGATTCACGCCTGACCAGTTGGGTGGGAATAGTGACGACCTCAGGCTTTAGGTCGGGCCGCATAATTCTTTCGAAAGCGAGTGCGGCCATGCCTCTACCGATCTGTTCCGTAAAGACGCGAACCGAAGTTAGTGGAGGATTAAGCAATGCCGCTTCGGTATCGTTAAAGCCCACCACGCTTATATCGCGCGGGATGTTGAGTCCGGCTTCGTGGATGGCTTTATAAACTCCGCGCGCGGCCATATCGTCGCCAGCGCAAATTGCCGTCACGGACGCGCCACTCTTGAAGATCGATTTCGTCGCAAGATAGCCAAGATCTTCTCCCTCACTCTCGAAGTCATTCAGCAGCAGCGGTAATCCCGCCTCCCGCATCGCGCGGCAATAACCTTCATAACGTCGTTCGAACCACGGCATTTGGCAGTTTCCGACGTACCAAATATAGCGGTGGCCGAGCGATTGCAAATACCGCGTCACGTCGTAAGCGCCTTCGATATCGTCGAAGTTAAGAGCGCTGTATTCGCTCTGACGCCAGTCTCCGACCACGTTATTACCCAGGACGACGAAAGAAATACCTTTATGCGTCAAGAGGTCCAGGAGGTTCTGAGAGTTCTTACCGGCGAGAATTGCCGCCCCAATCGGACCCGAGCGCTCCAGGATCGCGGGCAGATGAAGGTTCTGCCACGGAACATTATTACCGTAATGCATGGAGAGGAAGAGAAGACCGCAATCGCGGCTGGCGCAGTACGCTTCAGCGCCGACCAATACCGCGGCATGAAACGGGTTGAAGACATCACGATTGGCAAGAATGAATGCCACAATCTTGGCCTTGCCCTTTCCGTTCAACTCAAAGTTGAGTTCTGAGGCAGCCTTTAGAACACGCGCACGGAGCTCGGACGATACGCGATCGCTACCAGTCGTTACGCGCGAAACCGTGGCTAGGCTAACACCCGCGGCGTTAGCCACATCCTCGATTCGGGTTTTCCTTGTGCGCTTTGCTTTCTTAGCCATTATGAAGCTCCAATGCTTGGCGCTGCGGTCGTATTAAGAAATGAGAACAAAATCAAAACTTCAGCCGGCAAATATACAGCGATAGAAGAAAAACCGCAAGGTAATTTGAAAATATCCGCGCCACGCCCGCTCTGTTTACAGTCTGCACTGAAAATTAGCGCAAAAAACGTGAAATATTTTCTTGACCTTTCTTTGGGCTTGGTATATCGTCCCATCGCATAGTCATGAGTCGGAAATCCGTTCTTTCCATCGCAAGACAAGAGTTTGGACGGTCACTAACAGTCATTTTAGGCGTTGGCCAGTAAGTTTCGGGGCTCGAGGAGCCTCGCCATTTCACCGAGGAGAGTTCAATCATGGAACACAAGGTTCGAAAATCAATGCGCATACTTGCGGGCTTGATTCTGTTTGCCGCGGCTTCCCTCTTTTCATCATCGCTGCAAGCTCAAGAACTGCGAGGCAAGATCACCGGAAGAGTAATGGACCCGAACGGCGCGGCCGTGGCCGGAGCTACGGTCAAGGTCACAGACATCGCGAGGAGTACTACGGCGACGTTTACGACCAATGCTGACGGCCTGTTTGATGCGCTTTATCTCTTGCCTGGAACGTATCAGGTTGTTATCGAGGCCTCCGGATTCAAGAAATCGCTTCAAGATAAGGTTCAGGTCGAGATCAACCAAACACGGCACCTCGACATTTCGCTGGACGTCGGCACGCCGCAAGAGACGGTCACTGTTACCGCCGAAGCCGCGCAACTCAATGTCTCGGACGCGAATCTGGGTCAGACGATTGACCGGAAGCGCGTAGATGAGTTGCCATCAATTCACGGCGATCCTTACACCTTGATGGGACTCTCGCCCGGAGTGACGTACACCGGCAGCTCGCGCCTGGATAGGCCGTTTGAACCTACGCATATTGCTGGCTTCGCGATGAATGGCGCGCGCGGCATCCGTAGCGATCTACTGATCGACGGAGCGCCCAGTACAGCGACGGCGAACGCCAACGAGGTAATCGCTTCATATGTTCCGCCCACTGACATTACGCAGGAATTCAAGGTACAGACGACAACCTATGACGCTCAATTTGGCAACACCGAAGGCGGCGTCACCAGCATCGCGATCAAGTCGGGGACTAACCAGCTTCATGGTACGGCTTATTACTGGATCGAGCCGGGCGGCTGGGCAGCAAATGACTTCTTTGGAAATTCGCGAGGCCAGGCGCGGCCCTTTACCTTCTCGAACCGTCCCGGATTCAGCATCAGCGGTCCGGTCATAATTCCTAAACTCTACAACGGCAAGAACAAGACCTTCTTCTTGTTTTCTTATGAAGGCATCCGCGACTCGCGTCCGCGTTTTGATGTCAATAACGTTTGGGTGCCGACAGCGGCGTTGGCGAGCGGAGACTTCTCCACCTACTTATCCAAAGTCAAAATCTATGATCCGCTGACTGGCACTTTCAACGCGACTACGGGAGCGATTACTAATCGCACACAATTCACGAACAACATTATTCCTGCCAATCGGATCAGCCCGGTGGCCAAAGCACTTCTCCCTTTCTTTGGTTCGCCCAAGGGAGGGCCGGCGGCCGGATTTTTGGTCAATGGAAATATCTTTGATTCTACTCTGGCTGAGAAGACGCGAAAGTACGACAATTTCACCATCAAGATCGATCACAACTTCACCGAAAAAGATCGGTTCTTCTGGCGGTATAGCTGGTACAATCGCGACAGTTCCTACAACAACTACACAGGCACAGATTACATTGGCGACCGGTTTGGGTTTATCTCCAAGCAGACGGGGCTGGATGAAGTCCACACCTTCAACGCCAACACCGTCTTGAATGTCAGGTACGGCTACAACCGCTTCATCCGCCTTACGGACGCACCTGAGGGACAAGCCGGGTTCGACCTAACCACGCTCGGTTTTCCGGCTTCATACAACAGCATAATCCCAGCAGCCATTCGTCGCTTTCCGCGCTTCGATTTCTCTTGCTCATCGAGTTGCACCGGTACGCCGTTGGGCAACGGTCACACCAACGAGAACCGTCCGGTCGACAGCCACTTTGTAACGGCGATCTTGAACCGAATACAAGGCAAGCATTCGCTGAAATTCGGCGGTGAGATGCGCATCTATCGTGAAGACGACAACTTTAGGAGCAACAATCAGACTGGCCAGTTCAGTTTTGACAACACCTACACACGTATCGGCAGCGCGAGCGCCGCCGACGTTGAAGGGTTGGGAGCGTTTGCGGCTTTTCTGCTCGGATACCCAACCACCACGCAACTGGTCCGCGCGGCCGACTACTCGGAGTATTCAAAGACCTACGGCTTCTTTGCCAACGACGATATCAGACTCAGCAAGAAGCTGACGCTGGGCGTGGGGTTGCGTTGGGAATTCGAAACTCCGCTGACTGAACGGCAGAATAAGAGCGTCTCAGGTTTTGATTTTACCTACACACAGCCGCTTGAGGCCGCCGCCAAGGCGAATTACGCAGCCTTAAGCGACACGATCCTGAAGACTACTCTCGGCTTAACGGATATAAATGCCAAGGGCGGTCTTTTGTTTGCGACCAAGGACACAGGCAGGGGACTTTACAACACTCCGAAGAATGGTTTTCTGCCGCGAGCGAGCGTTGCTTATCAGTGGAACGATAAGACCGTGTTCCGTGGCGGCTTTGGTTTGTACCAGGGATTTCTCGGTGAGCGCCGCGGCGATGTAATTCAAAGCGGCTACTCGCAAACGACCACTGTGCCCCTGACGACCGGTCCGAACGGTGGGCCGCTGCCGGTGTTGCTCTCGACGGCATTTTCTAACACCACCATCATCGAACCAACTGGCAACAGCCTTGGTAGACAAACCGCGCTTGGTCAAAACATCAGCTTCTTCAACCAAAGTCCGAAGGTTTCCAAACAAGCACGGTGGTCGTTGGGAATTCAGCGACAGCTTTGGGGTGGCTGGGTTCTCGATGCCGAGTATGTTGGCAATCACGGATACGACATTGAGATCACGCAAAACATAAACGCTCTCCCCCTTAAGTACTTGAACACGGATAACTCGCGCACTACGGCCATGCAGACCAATAACTCGAATCTGGGGGGCTCGGTCAAAAGTCCGTTTTGCACAAATCCCAGTGGGAGCGTTTGTGTGAGCGGTGCTTTGTATCCAAACGCAGGTGGCACGATCACGCGCCGGCAATTGCTGCTTCCGTTTCCGGAGTTCGGTACTGTCAATAGCACGAACAACGACGGCAAGAGCTGGTATAACTCCGGCCAGTTCACACTTGGCAAGCGGTTCTCGAAAGGCTATGACCTACAGTTCGCCTACACCCGATCAAAGTGGATCGAGGCCGTCGAGTACTTGAATGCCGCCGACCCGCTTCCGAATAGAGCAATCGCCGCCCAGGACGCGCCTAATCGGTTCTCGATGAGCGGTTTTTACGAGTTCCCGTTTGGCAAAGGTAAGCATTTCCTGTCACATGCGAGTCGGTGGGCTGACGCGATTATCGGTGGTTGGCAGATCGAGGGAACTTATACTTTCCAATCCGGCTTCCCGCTGAGGCTTGCCAATGATGTGTTCTACCTGGGCGGAAAGATTTCCATTCCGAAGAACCAGGAGACTCTGACCCGTTGGTTCAATACTGATGCTTTTGTTTCCGTTCTGGGAGCAACCCCGACCTGCGCCGCGTTCCCGACCGGCTCTACAAACTGCGCTAGTCCGGCAGACCACTTGCGCACGTTGCCGTTTTACTTTGCCGACGTGCGGATGCAAACAGTTAACAACGCAGATCTGGGTTTGCGGAAAGACATCCATATTAACGAACGCATGAAGGTTCAATTGCGGATGGAGTTTATTAATGCTTTCAACCATCCGCTCTTGTCGACTTTATCCGGAGGCGGTGCCAATGTCAGCCCGTCCTCCTCAGCCTTCGGCACGGTTTCAGCGTCTAACCAACAAAACTACGCGCGACGCGCGCAGTTGTCAGCGAAGTTCATCTTCTAAACGAAGGTTAAGCTCTTAAGCTCATGTTTTTCCAGAACCGGGGAGTTTGCGATCAGGCAGGCTCCCCGGTTTCCGCGTTAGCGCACGCGGCCCAACGCTTTTGGGTATTCCCGTGACTTAAAGGAGCGCATAATGACCAGTCGCCGTTAAGAGGACGCCAACCTCGGCCTTGGCTCTTCATCATGCGCTGACTGATGGATTAAGAACGATGAACTCCACACAACGATTTATGCGGTTCCTTTGGTTTTTGGTGTGCGGTTGCGTCCTCACCGCAATCCTAATGGCCCACGAAACCAAATCGATCCGGAAGATCACTCCTCCAGTTCCTTACGGTCCGGCGCCGTCGCCGCGTCAGCTTCGATGGCACGAGATGGAGTTCTATGGCTTCATCCATTTCACCATTAACACCTTTACCGACCGAGAGTGGGGCTATGGCGATGAAGATCCTGCCCTCTTCAATCCTTCAGAGTTCGATGCTGAGCAGATCGTTCGCACGGCGGAAGACGCGGGCATGAAAGGGCTGATTCTAACGGCCAAGCACCATGACGGTTTCTGTCTCTGGCCGTCGAAATACACTGAGCATTCAGTGAAGCATAGCCCCTGGAAGAAGGGGAGCGGCAACATGGTGAAAGAGATTTCTGATGCATGCCGAAAATATGGTTTGAGGTTCGGCGTGTATCTCTCACCGTGGGATCGTAATCATAAAGACTATGGACGAGCCGAGTATGTCACTTATTTCCGTCGCCAACTGCGCGAGTTGTTGACCGGCTACGGTCCGATTTTCGAAGTTTTCTTTGACGGAGCTAACGGCGGCGACGGCTTTTACGGCGGCGCGCGAGAAACGCGGCGCATCGATCGTGAAACTTATTATGACTGGCCCACGACCTGGGAGTTGGTTCGCGAGCTGCAGCCGAATGCTTGCCTCTTCAGCGATGCCGGGCCCGACGTGCGCTGGGTCGGCAATGAACGAGGAATTGCGGGCGAGACTTGTTGGGCCACTCTCAATCGGACAGACTTTGTGCCGGGCCGGGCTGACCAAGCGCGCTTGAATCGCGGCGACCGGCCCGGCAATTATTGGGTGCCCGCCGAATGCGATGTCTCGATCCGGCCGGGTTGGTTTTATCATGCGCAGGAAGACGAGAAAGTGCGAACGCCGCAGAATCTGTTGGACATCTTCTATGCGTCAGTCGGTCGTGGCGCATCGCTACTGCTGAATTTGCCACCGGACCGCCGCGGCCGGATTCACGAGAATGACGTGAAATCGCTTCGCGAATTTCGTCGCATTCTTTACGGCACGTTTGCCAACGATCTCGCCCAAGGCGCGAAAGTCAGCGCCAGCAACGTGCGCGGAGGCGGCAGTGACGGGCGATTTCTACCACGAAATGTGATCGATGATAAACGCGAGACCTATTGGGCGACCGATGATGGGGTACGGACTCCGGAACTGGTGCTTGACTTGAAACGCAACGTTAGCTTCAACGTCGTACGCCTGCGCGAGTATCTACCGCTCGGCCAGCGGGTCGATGCGTTTGGGATAGACATTTGGCGGGACGGTAGTTGGATCGAGATCGCCTCAGGAACCAGCATTGGCAATTGCCGGCTGCTTCGTCGCCAGCCAGTGACCACATCGAAGGTGCGGCTACGCATCACGCAAGCGCCGGTGTGTCCCGCGATCTCGGAATTCGCGCTTTTCTCGGAGCCGAAGTAATCTGCTCTGTAAACCTTTGACCGCTATGCGATTTTTCAGACGGAGTTCCGGGCGGTGGTTCCGGCGATTCTTATGGCTGTTGATGAGTGGTAGCTCGCTTAGTGCATTCCTCTTCGCCCAGAAAATGAACTCGATCCAAACTGAAACCTTCCCGGTAAAGATTCGTGTCGATGCTTCTCAGGTCAAAGGCCCAATGCGTCCGGTCTGGCGCATGTTCGGAGCGGACGAACCAAACTTCGCTTACATGAAGGATGGAAAGAAGCTGCTGGCTGAGCTCGGGCAACTGCGGCCGCGCGCGGTTTACTTTCGCACGCACAATCTGTTGACCTCCGGCGATGGCACGCCTGCTTTGAAGTGGGGCAGCACCAACGCGTATCACGAAGATGCCAACGGAAATCCGGTTTACGACTGGATAATTCTGGATCGCATCTTCGATTCCTATCTTCAGCGCGGCGTCAGGCCTTATGTGCAGATCGGTTTCATGCCGAAGGAACTCTCGATCAAGCCTGAGCCTTATCAGCATCATTGGACGCCCACGGCAAAGTACGATGAAATTTTCACCGGTTGGGCCTATCCGCCGAAGGACTATGCGAAGTGGGGCGAGTTGGTCTATCAGTGGGCGAAGCACTGCGTCGAGCGATATGGACGCGCCGAAGTCGAGCAGTGGTATTGGGAGGTTTGGAACGAAGCCAATATCGGCTATTGGCGCGGCACGCCGGAGGAGTTTCGCAAGCTGCACGATTATGCGATTGCGGGCGTGCGGCGCGCGCTGCCGACGGCGCGGGTTGGCGGCCCGGACACAGCGGGCAGTGGCGGACAATTCATGCGCGATTTTCTCAGGCACTGTTTGCAGGGTCCGAATTACGCGACCGGAGGCAAGGGCACTCCGCTCGATTTCATTTCCTTCCACGCAAAAGGATCGCCGCGGTTTGTCGATGGCCACGTGCAGATGGGGATTGCAAATCAGCTTCGGGCGATCGATTCCGGCTTTCAGATCGTGGCGTCGTATCCTGAACTAAAGAGTAAACCCATCATCATCGGAGAGTCTGATCCAGATGGTTGCGCCGCTTGTCAGGGACCCCAGCTTGGCTATCGCAACTCAACAATGTATTCGAGCTACACAGCGGCCAGCTTGGCGCGGGAATATGAACTTGCCGACAAGCACGGTGTAAACTTCGAGGCCGCTTTGACGTGGGCTTTTGAGTTTGAAGACCAAAGTTACTTCGCCGGGTTTCGCGTGCTGGCCACGAATGGCATCGACCAACCGGTGCTTAACGTCTTTCGAATGTTCAGCCGTGTGAGCGGACAGCGCGTTTTTGTTGAAAGCGACGGCGCGGTGGCGCTCGATGTGATGTTAAAGGACGGCGTGCGGGCCAAGCCTGATGTTGGGGCACTTGCCAGTCTTGATCGAAAGAGACTCTGTGTGCTCATCTGGTATTATCACGACGATGACGTGACTGGGCCTGCTGCCGAAGTTCAACTCGGGCTGAGCAATCTTCCGGTACGAAGCGGTACCATGCGCCTGCGGCATTTTCGCATCGACGATAGTCACAGCAACGCGTTTACGGAGTGGCAGCGCATGGGCTCGCCGCAGCAACCAACTCCGGCCCAGTACGCGCGACTCGAAAAGGCTGGGCAACTCGCCGAGTTGAATGCGCCACGCACGGTTAGGGTGAAAGACGCTAGCGCGACACTGCGTTTTATGTTGCCGCGCCAGGGAGTGTCACTATTGGTTTTGGACCGGCGATGAACTACCGAGAACTAGGCCGAACCGGCTGGAAAGTTTCCGAGATTAGTTTTGGCGCCTGGGCGATCGGCGGCGCGTGGGGCGAGGTTGACGATCGGGAATCGCTCGCAACCCTGCATCGCGCCGCCGATTTGGGCGTTAACTTCTACGACACCGCCGATGTTTATGGCGACGGTCGCAGCGAGCGTTTGCTGGCGCAACTCAAACGCGAACGCAGCGAAGAAATAATCATCGCCACCAAAGCGGGTCGGCGTCTGGATCCGCACGTGGCGTCCGGCTATAACCGGGAAAATCTGAGCGCCTTTATCGAGCGCAGTTTGAAGAATCTGGAAACTGGCGCGCTCGACCTGCTGCAACTACACTGTCCGCCGACTGACGTTTACTACAATCCGGAATTGTTCGCGGCGCTCGATGACTTCGTCAGACAGGGCAAGATTCGCAACTACGGCGTGAGTGTGGAAAGGGTCGAAGAGGCGCTCTCAGCGATTGAATATCCAGGCGTGCAGACGGTGCAGATCATCTTCAACATCTTTCGGCAGCGTCCGGCGGAGCTGTTTTTCGGCGAGGCCAAGAAAAGAGGTGTGGGCATCCTCGCGCGCGTGCCGCTGGCATCGGGCCTGCTTACTGGCAAACTGACCTCGCATAGCCAATTCGAGGCGGACGACCATCGCGCCTTCAATCGCCATGGCGAGGCGTTCGATCGGGGCGAGACATTCTCTGGCGTTGATTATGCAACGGGCTTGCAGGCGGTCGAAGAGTTGCGCGCGCTGGTGCCCGAAGGAATGACTATGGCGCAGTTCGCTCTGCGTTGGATTCTGATGTTCGACGCCGTGACCTGCGCAATCCCCGGCGCCAAGCATCCCTCGCAAGCCGAGGGCAATGCACGCGCGTCTGACTCCCCGCCGCCGGATGCTGAGACTATGCGCGCGGTGCAAGAGATTTATGAACGGCGCATTCGTGCGTTGGTTCATCATTACTGGTAATCAGAAATTGAAGTGGGCCACGGGTGTTCAGAGTTCAAGCTCTAGCTTGGGGGGTTTTTGTCAGGTAGACAGCAACCTAAAGGTTGAACTCTGAACACTTGTTTGCGGGAGTCAACTGATGCGTACTCTGATCCTGGCAATTGCGTTATTGTCTATCTGGACATCCGGGTTGAACGCGGGGAGAAAGAACATTTCCGCCGCAGAGCCAATTATCCTTTGGCCTAATGGCGCGCCGGGCGCAGTCGGCAAAGAATCAAGCGACATTCCGACTTTGACGCCTTACTTCGCTCCGAAAGAGAAGGCGACCGGCGCAGCAATCATCGTTTGCCCTGGTGGCGGCTACACCCATCTGGCCGATCACGAAGGGCGACCAGTCGCGGAATGGCTTAACACATTGGGCATCACTGCGTTCGTGCTCAAGTATCGGCTCGGACCTCGATACCATCATCCGGCGCCGCTGCAGGATGCGGCGCGCGCGATCCGCACGGTACGAGCACGAGCGACTGACTGGAACATCGATCCAAAGCGTATCGGCATCCTTGGATTCTCTGCCGGCGGTCATGTCACGTCGACCATCGGTACACACTTTGATTCAGGCAAACCGGACGCTTCCGATCCTATCGAACGAGTGAGTTCCAGACCCGACTTAATGATCCTGATCTATCCGGTAATCACGATGAGAGAGTTCGCGCACGCCGGGTCAAAAAGAATGTTGCTCGGAGACAATCCGTCAGCCGTTTTAGTCGCGTTGCTATCGAACGAGGAACAAGTGACAAAAGAAACACCGCCTGCCTTTTTGGTTCACACGGCCAACGATTCAACAGTGCCGGTTGAGAATAGCTTGCGGTTTGCGGAGTCGCTCAAAAGAGCGGGCGTGCCGTTCGAATTGAATATCTACGAACGCGGCCCTCATGGTTTTGGACTTGGCGGCAAGGACCCGATTCTTTCGACCTGGCCGCAGCGGTGCGAGCAGTGGCTGCGCGTTCATGGCTTCAATAGTCGGGCAACCAAATGAGTCGACGCGGCGTTGCCCAATATCAGTCGGCATAGCCGAGTCGTGAGGATCACTTTTAGGCAAGGCCAGTCGACGCGATTAGTAGCGATGACTAAATCTTTGAGCCAATCACTTGCGCGTTACTGGCTACTGCCTTCGCTGATTGTGGCCTGGCTCTCCCTTTCCGGCGCGGCATCCCCCCAATCTGCGGCGCACGCTCGAGTTAATACTTCCTTCGATAGCGATTGGCGTTTTCTTAAAGGCGACGCTCCAGGCGCTGAGAAAGCAGATTTCGATGACGCCACCTGGCGCAGGCTGAACGTGCCTCATGACTGGAGTATTGAAGGACCATTCGACGAGAAGAATTCAACAGGAGGCGCGGGTGGTTTTCTGCCGGCGGGAGTCGGTTGGTATCGCAAACGTTTCTCGCTGCCTGCAGATTACGCGCGTCGTCGCGTCTTCATCGACTTCGATGGCGTCATGGCCAACAGCGACGTTTGGATCAATGGCTTCCACCTGGGGCGGCGTCCTTATGGCTACGTCAGCTTTCGCTATGAACTGACAGATCATCTGAACTTCGGCAACAAGCCCAACGCGATCGCGGTTCGCGCCGACAACTCAGGTCAGCCGGCTTCGCGTTGGTACACGGGCGCAGGCATCTATCGACACGTTCGCCTGATCGTGACAAGCCCAGTTCACATACAGCACTGGGGAACATTCGTCACGACGCCTCAAGTTTCAAATGACAAAGCGACCATTCGCGTGCAAAACGAAGTCATCAACCAGTCGCAGACTGCACGGATACTGTCCATCCAGGTTGAGGTACTCGATCCCAACGGGCGAGTGGTACAAACCGCCGAAACCAAGCCTCAAAATATCAACGCTGGTGCGACGGTGAGTTTCACGCAAGACCTCGTCGTAAAGAATCCGCAACGGTGGGACTTGGATCATCCAAACCTTTATCGTGTTGTGGCGCGGCTGCGCGACGGAAAGACAACCGTCGATGACGAGATTGTGACGTTCGGGGTCCGGGAATTTCATTTCGATGCTGACACTGGTTTCTGGCTCAACGGCCGCAACTTCAAAATAAAAGGCGTCTGCCTGCATCACGACGCCAGCGCGTTCGGCGCCGCTGTGCCTTTGGGCGCGTGGGAACGCCGCTTAGAGACGCTCAAGCAGCTTGGCGTAAATGCAATTCGGACTGCTCACAATCCGCCGGCTCCCGAGTTTTTGGATTTGTGCGATCGGATGGGCTTGCTCGTGATGGACGAGTTGTTTGACTGCTGGACGGTCGCGAAAAACCCGTACGACTACCATTTGTATTTCAGAGAGTGGTCCAACATCGACGTGCGCGACACGGTACGTCGCGATCGCAACCACGCCAGCGTGATTGTCTACAGCGCCGGCAATGAAATTCATGACACGCCGAAGGCTGACCTGGCAAAACAGACTCTTACTTCGCTGGTTGCTACGTTCCACGAAAGCGATCCGACGCGCCCGGTCACGCAGGCGCTCTTTCGGCCTAACGTTAGTCATGATTACGACAATGGACTGGCGGACATTCTCGACGTAGTCGGCCAGAATTATCGTGAGAATGAGATTCTGGCCGCGCATCAGCAAAAGCGTTCGCGTAAGATTCTCGGCACCGAGAACGGCCACGATCGAACGGTTTGGTTGCCCCTGCGTGACAATCCGCCGTATGC
>QHXG01000250.1 GCA_003222845.1 Acidobacteriota bacterium
CGGCGATGCAGTATTCGTCAAAGCGAGGTCTGTGCTCGGTGTGCCTGAAACGACGAGTTGAACCAGAGCCGAATGCTTCAGGGTTCCAAAGGTCGTATTAATCGTCAGCGAGTAAGTGCCCGGAGGCGTTGCTGCCGTCGTATTTATTGTCAGCGTCGCGGATTTCGCGGATACGTCGCTAATCACAATTGAAGGCGGACTGAAACCGGCTGTCGCATCATTCGATAGTCCGCTGACGCTGAGATGAATTGTGCCTGTAAAACCACCTGCCGGCGTCGCCGTAATATCGAAAGTAGTGCCGCCTCCGGGACTGACAGTACGGGAAGCAGGAGTCACTGAAACTGAGTAATCAAATGTCGTGGTGAAGTCCGAGATTTTTGTAATGAACGCGTCTTGCCCCCCGCCGGGTGCGGACTGTGCGGGCAGGAGCAAAGGAAAATTAGAAGAGGAAGTATAGCCAGTAATATAGACATTGCTTGACGAATCAAGCGCGATCGGATTCGTTGCAGTTACCGAACTTACGTTGCTTTCATTCGCGCTACCGCCAAGATAGGTCGAATACAAAATGAAAGAGCCGGTTGTGTTTAGTTTTGTCACGAACGCGTCGAAACCTCCGCCATTCGAAGCTTGTAGCGGCAGGATGGTGGGAAAATTCGTTGAGGAAGTGAAACCGGTGACATAAACCTGACTGGACGAGTTGACTGCGATGCCGGTGCCGCGATCGTCGCCGCTGCCGCCAAGATAAGTCGCATAAACCTTCGTTCCGGCACTTGAAATCTTCGCGATGAACGAATCGAACGAACCGCCGATAGTCGGTTGAGCAGGATTCAGTACGGGAAAATTGTTCGAAATTGTTTGCCCCGTGACGTATACGTTGCTTCCCGCATTGTCGATGGCGATGCCGTAGGCTTTGTCATCACTGACGCCGCCAAGATACGTGCAAAAGATCAACGAGGCGACTCCGGTTGCGTTCGTATCAATCTTCGCCACGAACGCGTCAAAGCTGCCGCCGAAGCTGTTCTGAAATGCATTGGTCGTAGGGAAATCCGGGGCGCTTGTAAATCCCGCAAGGTAGGCGTTTCCGCTCGAATCAATTGCCACGCCGCTCCCTCGGTCTGTGCCGGACCCGCCAAGATAAGTTGAATAAAGCAATGCCGAACCCGTTGAGTTTATCTTCGTCAGGAATGCGTCCGTATCTCCGGCGCGCGTGCCTTGATAGGCGTTTATGGTGGTCGGGAAGCCGATTGATTTCGTGCCGCCGGTAACATAGGCGTTGCCATTAGAATCCACCGCGACGCTTTCGGTCGAGTCATTTTCTTCACCCCCTAGATAGGTTGAATAAACTAAGGCATTGCCTTGCGCGTTGATTTTAAAAACGACCCCATCAAAGTCTCCCCCGCGATAACTCGCGGCGAACGCGCCCGGAGTGGTAGGGAAGTTGATCGAGGAAGAGTCAACGCGGCCTACGACGTAGGCGTTTCCGCTGTTATCGATCGCTACGCCGTCGGCACGGTCGAGACCGGCGCCACCGACATAAGTCGAATAAATAACATTCGTCCCAGTAGCGTCGATCTTCGTCACGAACATGTCAGCCAATCCGGCATTGGCGCCAAAGGCCGCGCCCCTCAAAGGGAGGTTGGCGGAACTCGTCGTGCCGGCAATATAAATGTTGTTGCTGGAATCAACCGCGATACTACTTCCCAGGTCATCACTGCTGCCTCCGAAAAAGGTCGAGAAGATGAGCGTCGGGTCAATCACAAGTGGTTTCGTTCGATCGTAAGCGTCAATATCAAATCCAGCCTGACGCTTGCCGCGCAAAACGAATCTTCCTTCAATGAGTCGACGGTCACCATCAATTTCTTGATAAACCACTGGTTTTCGTTGGCGGACTTCGCCGGCTGAAGTCCGCAGCACGAGATCACCCGAGTCTGAGATCTGAATCATCACCTGCCGATCGAAGGCCAGACGAATTGTGCGCGGGTCGGCGTGCGGAGCTATTTCAAAGTCGTACTCGAGTTGCTGTTGACTTCCATAGTAGACGAGATCGATGCCCGGATAAATCTTTTCATAGCGCACCGCACGGAACGTCGGGACATCGGCGCGCCACTTTCGAGGATCGTTGCCGATGAAGTAATTGCGTCGCTCGGGAAGGGGATCGACTCCTCTAGCCCTCGCTTTTGAATTTGCGCCGAATAATCGGAACCGCAACTGCTCTTGCGGCAAACTGCGTCGATGAACCGTTGGCGTCTGGGAGCTTAAACCGTTGCTCCCATCGTGATCGTTGCGCTTGCGTTCTGCCGTTCCGAGTGCGAATACAGCCTCAGTTGCAGAGACAGCAAGTCCATAGCCACTCTGTCGGGAGATGAATCTGGTGTTCTTGACGCTCGACCCTGTCGCAGGCTCGAAGCTGAGAGGTAGTTGCGAGAGCACCTTCCTTATTCTGGGATCATCTCTAGAACGGGTGCCCGCGATTGGCTTAGAAACAGGCGGGCCGATCTTTTCCGTCGCACCGATCTGCGAGAGAACGAAAAGGAAGCTCACCATCAACAGCAAGACGCCAGCGAATACGTTCAGAAAACGCCGAGAGGCGCGATTACTCATAGGTCCAGGAGTCGGTCGGAAAAACAGCCGCGCAGCGGCGAAATGTTTATAGCCTAAACGCACGGCAATTTTGTTCTCTTCCGACAGATTCCTGGCAATTTTAGTCGAATCAGTGCGGTACTACGACCGAGTGTACGCCACGATGCTCGTTTGACAATACGTCACTGATAACGCAGAAAAACAAAAGGCCAAGACTGGTGAACACCATTCCAATACCGTGTTCGACCGCCTCGGCCTTGCGTTCACGAATCGCTTTCTTTAACTACCCTAGAAAAGCCAACGTCGGTGTAGCAAACCTCGAGAGATTTGGGAAAACCGTTGCGCGATCGCTAACTGAGAGTCCGTACCAGGTGGCCAAGGTGGCCGCGTACTGGTCTACAGAAGTCGTCGGGATCCAGCGGCCTCGATTGTCCGTGTCATCCGGCCCTCCCAGTTGAAGCGTGGGATAGCCAAAAGGCAGACCACTTCCGTCCGGTCTTCCCGATCCGTAAAATATCCCGCCCGCGACTGACCCTCCCATAATAAACCCATGACTGCCCCATGCATGGTCAGAGCCAACGCTCGCTGCGCCAGCTCCTGATGGCTGTAGCGTGCGCCCGAAGTCCGAAAGCGTGAACGTGGTCACATTATTGCTTAGTCCCTGCGCCACCATTTCATCATAGAAGGCGCGCATTGCCTGGCTTAGTTGCGTAAGCAGATTGCCCTGACCGCCAGCGCCGTTGGGGACCGTTGGGTCATTCGAAGTTTCGTTCGTGTGTGTGTCGAAGCCGCCGAGCTGGCAGAAGAAAATCTGTCGCTTCATCGTAATTCCGACCGCGTCTTTTATCTTGATAAGCTTGGCGATTTGCTTCAATTGATTTCCCAGCGACGTCGTGGGAAATGTTGCTGTGAGGGTTGGATCGGGTTGGTTCAAAGCCGTGTCGGCAGACAAGGCCTGACTGGTCGTATCGCTGGCGGCCTTGATCAGGGTGGCATCCAAATCATAACCAAGCAACGCTCGATAGCTGCTGCCGGCATTGTTTGGATTTGCCGTCGATGGTCCGCTCCAGTTCAGCAGCAGCAAGTTCGCAAGTGTCGTTGGCGCTGGCGAAATGGCCAGTTGACGCGAATTGACGCCGGTACAGAAGAGGCTCGAGCCCGCCAGCGAAATGTTCATCGGCAAAGCCACGCTGCCGTTGAGCGTATTTGTTTTGTCGGCGACTCGGCCGCCCCAGCCCGTCTGGCCTACAGTGTTCGCGACTGAAGTTACTTGCTGTGCAACCTGATCGGAATGCGAAAACAGTTGGTACGGACGCCCGATTCCGGCCTGGTACTGAGCACGCGTAATAGGCCGCACCAGCGAACCATAATTGCAGAGAACCGCCAGCTTGCCTGCGTTCCACACATCGAGCAGTCCCTTGAAGGTCTGCGTCGGATTCGCCACTTCGGGAGATAAGTTTGGATGGAAACCGAAAGCAACGCCGCTGGTGTTTGGAGGCGTGAATTTCAGCAGCGCCGATTGAGGAACCGCCAGACCCGACGCGGTCCGCACGGCAGCATACCCGCCCGTCGCGTTGTAGTCATCGAACGGAACGATCATGTTGTTGCAGTCTGAGCCACCGCTAAGAAAGATGCACACCAGGGCTTTGTAATCTGAAGCGACATCCGGTTGTTGTTGGACCATCGCATTAACCAGGTTGAGCTTTTCCATGCTGGCGAGCATGGCTGCGCCAGTTAGCCCACAGACAGATGTCCTGAGAAATTTCCTGCGTGAATTATTCATGTGTGTTACCTCTCCACCTGATATTGCGACGAGGTCGCGACCAGATAAATCGCTGTGCGCGTGCGGCCCGCCGGATCGGAACTGGCGATCGAGTTGACTGCCGCCACGATATTATTCTTCGCCAATTGCGACATGGTGCCGTGCATCATGCCGGCATTCAATGCATCCACAAGTTGGGTGGGATTGCCGGCTAAAGACTGGTACCGGGAGTAATTTACTTGCGTTCCGGTCGGACGATTGGGCGCGCTCACGGGAATTCCATTACCGCTGTTCGCGAGGAATAATGTATTGGCGAAATTCGCTCGTTGATAAGTGGTCGATGTGTCAAGCAGCCCGAACTCAGGACCGACAAGATTTGTTCCGGGCAAAGCAAAGTCCGCCGGATAATAGCTGAAGACCGTCGGGGGATTGAATAAGTTCTGAGCCAACGGCACCGTGAAGCTTCCAGCCCCCGTATTGTTCGTCGCCAGCACGCCATCACTCGTCGCATTGAACGTGCGGAGCATGTGGGCGATCCATAGGACGGGTTCGCGCAGGTGGCCATAGTTCGGATCGGTTTTCACATCGCCACGAGCTTCGGGGTCGAGGAAAATTGCGTTGATAACCGCTTTCAGATCGCCGCGCGTACCAGATCCGTTGTTCGCGAATGCGGCGGCGCAGCGTCCGACATAAGCGGGGCTGGGATTGCTGGTTACTAACTGATGAATGAGTTGCGTGCAAAGGTACGCGCCTGTATTCGGATGATTAAACAGATTATCAATCGCAAGATTGAGTGAGTCGCGCGCGTACTGTTGAGTATTCGCGACGTTCGTGCAATTCGAGCAGGCCTGGACCACCAGCGGATTTGCGTGGTTGATGTCGGTCAAAAGTGTCTTCTGAGCAATGTCGTATCGACCTGTATTAGCGTTGGGCACCATTGGTTCGAAATAGTTCGTCACGCTCGTATTAACGCCATTGATGTTCGTGACTGTGTTTGGGGCCAAATCCCAACCGGTGAAGACGCGCGCCAGATTCGTGATCGTAGCCTGGTCATAGCTCGGGACACGATTACCTTGGGCGTCCAGCACTGGTGTGCCGTCCTGGTTCAGCGTATCCACGCCAATCGAGAACAGTTGCATGATCTCGCGGGCGTAATTCTCATTCGGCGTCGGATTGGTGCGGTTCACAACCGAATTCCCTCTCATGTTAAGGTATTCGCCCATTCCCGGATTGAGAGTTATTTCATAGAGCAGGGTGCGGAAATTACCGAATGCGTTGCGGTCAATCGCCTGAAGGTACGGAGCAAACCAACTCGCTTCGTTGTTATTCAAGTCGCGGCCGCTGACGACGATCAGTTGGTGCAAAGCAAACGCTACGCGTTGTCGCAATTGATCCGGCTGCGTCAAAGCATTCGTGAAGAATTGCTTTTGCAGCGGGTACAGCGTGTAGTTATCGCGCACGCAAACCGCGTCGCAGGGACTCGGCTGATTAATGGGATAGAGTGGAGTCAATGGATAATCCGATTGCACGTCGCTGAACAGTGGCGGCGTGTTGAGCTGTTCGTTTAGATATGCCTGAATTCCAATTTGCCTGAGATGTAGAAAGTCACTGTTGTGCTGAGGGTCAGTCCCATCACCTTTCGATCCCCAACTTGACTGCTCCAGGAACCTTTGCAAGTCCTGGTCGGAGGGAAACGATGGATTATTGAATTGGGCCCGATATTGGTCGATTGTTAGCGCTGTTACTGCTGGTGGCGGCGTTGTCGGCGCAGGCGTGCCCACTCCGGGATTATCGTCGGCTGGTCCGCCACCGATTTGTCCGATGCCGACGCGAACTCGATTGCTCCCCATGCCATGCAGGTTCAAACGGACGAGCACGTCGCCCAAATTGCTCGTCATCAAATCATTGAGCCGCAAGACGAGCATGTATATCCCCTCGAAGCCCGGAACCTGACCGACGTATTCGACTTTCAATGGGTAATGAGAGTGTCCGCCGTCTTCCGCATCAGCGGTCAGAGAGTTGGCCCCTTCGCCTGCCAGCAGATCGAGATTCATGCAGAACAGGGTGATGCGCGTGCGCGGATCGCTGGGGCTGAAGTTTTGTTCGGAGTTCAGCGAAAAAGGCTCCGCTCTCATCGACACTGATTCGAGCACGATAGCGCGGGTCGAAGTCGCTGAAACGCTAAACAACAGCGGGCTGCTCTGGGTCGCTCCCGAGGTGTTGGAAGCGCCGCATATGAACGCGGCCAGACCCGCGCATACGATTGCCAGAAAACGCTTGCGCGAAGCAAAGGCTCGGATTCTCATAAGGGTTTTCTCACTTAGTCAAACAATTTCCAACGATCGACAATGAGGCTGACCAAATCTTTGGTGGAGGGGCCACCGGGCGACTGAACCCTGGTTCGACTGAATATAGCATAGCAAACCGCCGCTCGGTCAATATTTTTAGACGAAGCCTTGGTTAGTTTGGCTGAGATTAATTTGGTCTAGTCAGGAGAGCTTCGAGGTCTGGCGGACGAATTCATAAAAGCCGGCCGCGGCGCCGAGGACGATGCCCGAGACCAGCAGCCACGGTCTGGTTCCGAGCCAACGATCAAGTAGCCAACCAACAATCAGACCTGAGACTACCGCGGCAAAGAGCGAGAGGGCGGCGGCGTATGCCAAACCGGTCTTGCGATTCGTTTCTTCATCGCGTCCTTGCATTTATCGAGGCGCCGGCCTGAAATGAGGATCAATCTGAACCTTATCGTAAATGTCGCGAAGCCCGAGCGAGCATCCGATCGATTGAAGCTCGACGTCGCTGTCCAGCGATCGATGTTCGATCAATAGCCACGTCCCATCCGCCTGCTTAACATAATGCTCGACGCGGATTTCGTCCTGCGAAACGAGCAGATGTTCTTTCAATGAATCAAGGGTTCGATAGTAAGAGGTTTTCGCGATGCGATCGTAACGTTCGGTTGATTTTGAAAGAACCTCTACCAGGACTGTGGGATTGAGCAGAGTGTCGAGATACTCATCTTCAAGTTGTGGTTCACCGAAAACAACAACGACATCTGGATAGGTGTACAACCCGGTCGCGCGTACTTTCACGCGCATCTCGCTGGCATAGACCTCGCCGGGCTTTCCCCTCAACTGTTGGTTGAGAGAGCCGCCAATATTGATCGTGAGCAAGTTATGTTTACGGCTAGCGCCGCTCATCGCGAATAACTCGCCGTTCAGATACTCGCTCTTATGCTCAGCCTGGCGCTCGAGCCTGAGGTATTCTTGAGGACTGATGTGTGGCTTAAGCTGTTGAGACATTGCCCCCTCTCGATCCCGGAATTCTACCACGACGCGCGAGTCAAGTAATTCTTAGGCGCTCTCAACAGCAATGACCGTCGCGAGTGGCGCATCGAGTCGTGGATGAAGCACACGTGCGTGCACCAGCAGGCCTTGCCTCCGTCAATCGCATTCAATTCGCTCTGTCGTGAGTGCGTCGACCATAAGGCGCCAAAGTCATAATCGTAATCCTTCAGCGTGGCAAATTTCTCGCGCAACTCGCAGGCGCGCACGTCTCCGTTGTAATCAATCACGGCGATGGTTTCGCCGGCAGTGCATGGAAAGGGCCACGCGGTGGAGCGCTCGAAGTTCGCGTGCTGCGTGCGATAGTGCGTGGTAATCGTGCCCACGTAAGCGACATTCTTGACGAAGCGCTTTAGCGCATCATCGTCTGCGAACATCCGATCGCCGTAGCGTTTTGTCAGGCGCGAGACATAGGCGTACATGCGTGGCAGCGCTGCCGGAGGCACTTGCTTAATCTCATCTCCCACGGGCGTGTCGCCGCGAACAATATTGAAATAATGGCCGTCGAGCTGAAAACCATTCCACATGAACTCAGCCAGCGTCTGAATCTCTCTGTAGTTCGCCGCGCACACCACCGTATTCGCGTTCAGCCGCAGGCGAGCGCCGTACTTTTCCTTCAACGGATAAAGTTCTTCGATGCAATCCAGCGTTTTCTCCCAATGACCGGGCACTCCGCGAACGCGATCATGTGTCTCGCCATGGCCATCGAGCGCGATGTTTAAGTACAGCTCAAGCGATGGATGGTCGCCTAGCGCCGTGTCCACGATGGCGTAGACGCGTGATTTCACCAGACCGTTCGTCGGAATGATTAGTCGCCGTACACCATTTCTGCGGACGAACATGTCGATGATTTGTGAAGCATCGTGACGCAGTGTCGGCTCGCCACCAGAAAGCCAAAGATCGGTAATCGGCGGCATCGTACGCGAAACCTTCTCAATCTGCGTGAAGGTCATATCGCCGTGACGATTCAACTCTTCGTGATAAAAGCAGGTTTGGCAAAACGAATTGCAGCGCGAGGTCACAAACAGGATCACCGTTCCGAGCCGCTTTTCGCGCTTGGTCGAGCGCACAAGTTGAACAAGTTGGACGGCTTTGTTCGGCATTCTCTTCTGACTAATATCTTCAGAGTC
>QHXG01000251.1 GCA_003222845.1 Acidobacteriota bacterium
CTCGGACGTTACGACGGTCTGGCGCTGGATTCGTGGACGCGCGCGCAGTTCGCTCGCGCTCGGAACAACGGCCGGCCCGCCAGTGACAAGAAGATCGCTCGCTTCTACTCGCGCTTCAATTCGTGGCAGGGCCTTGCGCTGTGGTGCGACATGACGCGCCGCTGGCTCGATCCTGAAAATATCGCCAAGTGGTAAGGCATTTATCCAAACTCTTAGAGTGCTTCACAACTTCCTAACACAAAATTAACACGATCAGGCGATGTGATTGTTTTGCAACGCAACCTCTCATCGTGCGTGATCACTTTGATTGGGTGCATGGTGTTCTACAAATATCTCGTCCGGGACTAAAAACCAGGACATCGAATCGACCGCTTCTTTTTGTTGACAGAACCTTAGCGACAGGACACTCGAACGCTACCGTGATTAGAGATCTTCGACTAGTTTCTCAATCGATAAACCCGCAAACGAAAGCGTGCTGCGCTTCCCCCATGTTAGGCCGGATTCCTCTCTCCTATCGAATGCCGGGGAGTCGAAGAGAGAACAATCGGAGCAACTCAGTTTTCCATCAAATCCTTTGCGCGTTGAGTGGACTTGACGACGGCCTTAATTAAAGTCACGCGCAGTCCGCCTTCTTCGAGTTCAAGGATGCCGTCGATGGTACAACCGGCGGGAGTGGTCACCATATCTTTGAGCTTGGCTGGATGTTCGGCGGTTTCAATTACCATGGCGCCCGCGCCGAGGACGGTTTGGGCGGCGAGCTCTGTCGCCATGTCGCGTGGGAGTCCTACTTTTACGCCGGCCTCGGCGAGCGATTCGATCACGATATAAATGAACGCCGGTCCGCTGGCTGACAATCCTGTGATTGCGTCCATGTGTTTCTCATCCGCGACGATGGTCCTGCCGACGGAGTTGAAGATGAATTTGGCGAGTTCGACGTGCTGTGGCAAAGCATGCTTTCCCGCGGCGACGCCAGTCATGCCTTTCTTGAGTTGGCAGGGAGTGTTGGGCATGGCGCGAATCACCGGAATCTGTCCGGCGAGGTGATTCTCGATAAAAGCCGTGCCGACGGATGCCGCCACCGAGATTAGCAATTGCGTTGGTTTGAGTACTGCGGAAATTTCCGAGATCACCGACTGAACTGTCTGAGGCTTGACGCTGAGAACGATGATGTCAGCAGACTCGACTGCTGCTTTGTTGGAGAGGGTCCCGTTGACGCCGAACCGCTGCTTCAACAAATCGAGACGTTGTTGATGGCCGGCCGTCACGGTGACATCAGCGACGTCGATCGCGTTCGCATCGAGCAGTCCGCGAATTAAAGCTTCACCGATCTTGCCTGCGCCGAGGATCGCGAGTTTCTTCTCTCTTAACATTCTCAGCACATCGTGGAGTCAAAGAATCGCATTTCGATTAAGAGAGTAGAAGCGCCATCAGAGCTAGCCGTTGCAAATTAAGTCGCTGCGGGCACAGCGGTGCCAGTCTTCCGCGCCTCGCGATATTTGCCGTAACCGTCCTTAACCAGTTTCAAGATCGGTCTGCGATTTTGCGCCACCAGCTTGGTCCACACGCGCGCGTTTCGCTGCGGAAAATAAATTCCGCGGAAAAACATCCGCATCACGAAATGCATGATCTGATCGTTGATGTCGCGCCCTTTGAACCAGTCAATGGCTTCCTGATTTCTTTCGGGGCTGTATGACGCCAGCCATGCCTTGTCCAGTTCCACCTGCGCCTCTTCGATCGTCATCTTCATGGGAATGTGCGCCATCTTGTTATGCGCGAAATTCAACCAGTGCTTGGGCCGCGTCAGTCTGCCTTCAGCTCCCAGTTTTTTGTAAGTCGGTGTGCCGGGCAAGGGAACCAGCGGGCTGAACACGGGCATTCCGGGAGGCCAACTTTCAATTTGCTCTAAGGTGCGGTCGGCCACGCCCGGCGTATCGTTATCCAGGCCAAAGATGAACGAAGTGATCGCATAGATATTTCGCTGTGCCAATCGATTCAGCACGGCCGCATATTCGCCGGGCTTGTTGAAGCTCTTGTTTACGCCGGCGAGGTTCGCCGGATCGATTGACTCCATGCCGATGAAAACCCATTTGCAACCCGATTCCTGCATCAAGTCGACGAGTTCTTCATCCCGCAGCAGGTTGGCGCTGATTTGCGCGATCCACGGTAGTTGCGCATTCGCCGTGATGATGTCGCGCAGCAACGACTTGGTTCGTTTGATGTTGATAGCAAAGTTGTCGTCGATAAAGAAAATGGTGATCTTGCCGCGATCTTTTTCCGCGCGCCGCTTCAGCAACAACAGCTCTGCCACGACGCTTTCGTTTGAGCGGAAGCGGATCGAATCGCCAAAAAATCCCGTGACGGTGCAGAACTCGCAGCCGTAGGGACAGCCGCGGCCTGACTCCATCGGAATCGTGTTGAAATAGCTGACGCCCGATCCGTATCTTTCAGTTAGGCGGCGGACGATCTTCGGAACGAAATTAAACTGATCGAGATCGATCGTGTCCCAGGGAATAACTGGATATGGTTGCAGACTCGGTTTCTTTTCTTTGCCCGCTTCGTCCACCGGCTCATAAATCTCTTTCAATTGACCGCGTGCTGCGTCTTCGACTATCTGCGGCCAGGTTTCATCCGCTTCGCCCAGCGCCACCGCATCGGCGTGACGCTGCCCGCCGTCTTTGCCCAGCGCTTCGTCCGGTTCTTCGGTTACGTGTGGGCCACCCATGACGACCGGGATACCAGCGGCACGAACCACATCGGCCACCCGATAGGCCTTCTGGACCATCCTTGTCATCGCCCCGATCCCAACCAGTCCGATGTTCTCTTCCTTGATATAGCGCACCAACTCGCGGTCGTTCAACGGCTTGGCGTTGCCGTCTATCAGCAGCACTTCATGCCCTGGCGGCGTGAGTGCCTTCAACAAAAACATCCAGAGATGAGGCATGAAGTTTCGTGTCACGCCGTTATCAGGGTTGTAGAGCAGAATTCGCATAAGCTTGCCTTTCCGTGCTGGTTGCAGGGTCCCGAACAATCGCCTCTTAGTAAAGATTTGGTAAAGCCATTAAAGCGACGGGCTCAAAATTCATGTAGTCGAAACCTGATCCAAATATCAAAGCGGTTCGCCTGGACGTGCGGACTATATCACAAGATACGACACCGTACACATCTGAACATGGTCGGTGCCTCCAAAACTCTGTACGTTAACCCTCTCTCTTTTTGTGGGAGAGGGCTGGGGCGAGGGCCTAGCGAGAGAAACCAAGAGGACTGCCCCTTCACTATCCACGATCCGCTGCGCTGAGTGGGAGAAATTAAAGTCGTTGGTTTGCGCAAGCTAAGCCCTTACCCCGGTCCTCTCCCGAGACTTAGCGAGAAATAAGGCACAGATTTATTAATCCAAGACAAAAAGCTTGGCATGAAAGGAGCGCAGGTGTTAGAATCCGCCCGTTCAGCACACGGTAGAAGACAACCTACCTCTTAGTGCGTTATCATTCAGCGATTTACTGGAGGCTCTCCTTTGGGTTCACCGAAAATCGTTTTGACCGCCTCGTCCAGTGAGGCGAGCGAATGGCGTCATAGCATTTGGCAGCAGATGCTGTCCGCGACTATTCCTGCAAAGTACGGCCATAAGTGGATCAACCCTACTTCGTTGATTAATGAGTCGTGGCCGGATGGGCGCGCCAAGTACGTGCCCAACGGGCTGCGCATGGTCGAGACGTTGCTGCTTCGGGAGTATGCGGAAGAAGACGTGGTCGTCTGCTATCTGCAGAACCTTGAGAAATTCGTGGGGCCTGAAACCAAGGTGCTCGCGATTCACGCTCACAATCCTCTCGGCATTTCATATGCGACGGATGTCTATTCAAAGATCGCCGGAAAGAATCTGATTCCGATAAACGCGGCCGAATTCCTGAAGATTGTAAAGCATCCAGTTATTAATAAATACCGACCGAAAATCGTCATCGGCGGCCCCGGCGCCTGGCAATTGGAGCGCGCTAACCGCCTTGATGAGTTCAACGTCGATTATTTGATCGATGGCGAGATTGAACGCGTATTCAGCGATCTCTTCAAGCGCATGATGGCCGGCGATCCAACGCTCGAGCGGATCATCAAGGTGCCCAAGAAAATGCAACCGACGGTCGAAGAGATTCCCGTGGTCAAGCATCGCTCGACCTTTGGCGTAGTTGAGATTACCCGAGGCTGTGGTCGCGGTTGTCAGTTCTGCGGACCAGCGACAAAAGTCGGCCGTTCGTTCCCGCTTGAGCACATCATGGAAAGCGTGCGCGTCAATGCGCGCGAAGGCGCTACGGAAATCATGCTCGCAACTGAGGACATGTTCCTCTATGAGCAAGAGGCAAACTTCGAAACAAACATTCCGGCGCTGGAAACGATGTTGGAAGGCGTGAAGAGCGTGCCCGGCATCGAGACCCTCCAGATGTCGCACATCACGATGGCGCCGGTCGTCAAAGATCCAACTATCGTCGAACGATTGACGCCGCTGATTGTTCCGTTCTCGCATGTGCAACACAAGGAATCCACCGATCCGGATCATCGCATGACGGACCCGATCATCGGGCTGGAAACCGGCAGCCCGCGTCTCTTCGAAATCTTCATGAAGGGCAAGGCTTATCCGTACAAAGCCCATCAGTGGCGCGATGTCGTTCTAAAGGGCTTTGAGATTCTGAACAAGCACAACTGGTTTCCATTCTGCACCTTCATTATTGGATTGCCGGGAGAGACGGACGCAGATACCAAGGAGTCTCTCAAACTGCTTTACGATTTGCGCGACGCCAAGGGAACCTTTGTCCCGACCTTCTTCGTGCCGCTCGAAGATACCCGCATGGAACAGAAAGAGGGCGCGAAGCTGATCGAGATGACCGATTTGCAATGGGAATTCTTCTACACCTGCTGGAAATACAACTTGCACTTCTGGCACGGGGGCACCAAGTCCTCGATGAAATTCTCGCTGGGCGTTCCCTTCTACTACTACATGCTCGGCCGCAAGCTGTTCGGCGACGGTATCAAATATCCGCTCTATCGTTTCGCTGGTGTGCCCGATCGCTTCATGCGCAAGCATCTCTATCTTGATTTCACCGGATACAAACGCAGCAAGGGTGTGATGCAGCCCCAGGTAGGCGAAATCCTGCCAGGCTTCAAGAGTGTCCGTGAAAAGGGCCTGAACATGATCGATGCCACCCAGTTGCATCACATCGGCGCCCGGATGAGCGGTTCCGAAGTCGTTTCTGCCACCAACTGATCAGGTTTTCCAATGGGTCGTATAGGACAGATATGTCGTATAGGTCCTGCTCTAATCCTATTTTCTGCGGCCTCGTGTAGCGGGTCGCTCTTCAAAGTCAAACCACCTTCCGCGCTTCCTCCGCTTGCCGCCACCGCCGCTCATGCTGACCTCGGATCGATTTCTTTTCGCGCGGCGCCATTGTTGACTGACGAAGAAACCCAGGAACTATTCGAGTCAAATTTATCGTTGGCTGGATTGCTGCCGGTGCGGGTCGAGATTATTCACAACAGCGGCGAAGCTATCGACCTAAGCAAGGTACGCTTTCATTTGCGCGACGCATCCGGCACCGAATGGAAAATCATTCCGGTAAAACAAGCGATTGGGCGCATCCTGAAAGCTAACGGAGTCTTTGCCTACAATCCCGACTCGCGCAAAACATTCGAGAAGGAATTCCGGGCTTACGAACTCGATCTTCGATCGCCCCTGACTCACGCCGAACGACAACGACGAGGATTGATTATCTTCCTGTCGCCAAAGAAGGATCCCATCTCTTCGCCGCACGGCCTAGTGCTGACAATCGAAGGTTTGGCTCAACCAGCGACGTTGAATCTGAATTGATCTCAGCGTCGTCAGTGCCTCTCATTCACACCCGGTTTCAACCGGGTGACCAAGAAGACCCTCGTCACGCTTGCAGAACCGTTTCAACGGTTTCCATCCTCCCCGCAAGGAAAACCGTTGAAACGGTTGGGGAAAAATCAATGGAATAGCGCCGGTCACCCGGTTGAAACCGGGTGAGAATGAGAACGCCGCCTACTTTTTTCTTGCGCGCTGAGTGTTAACTGAGCGGTGGACTTTTTGCGCAGGCTTCGATAGGCTTTTGGCGCCAAAAAAATCACATAAAAATTTCTGAAAGGAAGTCCATCAAATGACTCCAGAGCCACAACCGACAGCACCGCCAACGCCAGCGCTCTTGTTCGACACACTTAACGCGCATCAGCGGACGGAAGCAATAAAGACTGGCATCGAACTGGGCCTGTTCACCGAAATTGCGCAAGGCAAAACGACCGTGGCTGAGATTGCCAAAGCCTGTGATGCATCAGAGCGCGGCACACGCATTCTCTGCGACTATCTCGTCATTATTGGTTTTCTCACGAAACAGAACGGCGCATATGGCTTGACGCCTGACTCAGCGATGTTTCTCGACAAGCATTCGCCCGCTTACATGGGCTCGGTAATTGATTTCATACTGTCGCCGATGCTGACCGACAACTTCAAACATTTAACCGAAGCCGTGAAGAAGGGCGGCGCTGCCGGTGAAACGCAGCCGTTGGAACCCGAACATCCCATCTGGGTGAAATTCGCGCGCGCGATGGCGCCAATGATGGCGATGCCTTCGCAACAGTTGGCGAAGCTCGTCGACAAGGACGCGAATCAGCCTCTGCGAATATTGGACATCGCCGCTGGTCATGGGCTGTTCGGTCTGGCCTTCGCGAAGCAAAATCCGCAAGCGGAAATTACGGCGGTCGATTGGCCCAACGTGCTCACGGTTGCCAAAGAAAATGCGCAATTCTTTGGCGCTTCTGCTCGCTACCACACGATACCCGGCAGCGCCTTCGACGTTGATTACGGAACCGACTATGACATCGTGCTGCTCACAAACTTTCTGCATCACTTCGATCCGCCGACTTGTGAAACGCTGCTGCGTAAGATCCATTCTGCTTTGAAAGACGGCGGCCGCGCGGTCACGCTGGAATTCGTTCCGAACGAAGATCGCGTCACGCCGCCGCAAGCCGCCGCCTTCAGCATGATGATGCTGGGCGCGACCCCGGCCGGCGATGCCTACACATTTGCCGAACTCGAAGCGATGTTTCGCAACGCCGGCTTCGCGCGCAGCGAATTGCGTGAATTGCCGCCGACGATTGAGCGGGTTGTGATCAGTCATAGGTAAGCCGAATCCAACAGTGAACTCAAAATGATCTCAAGGTAGCGAACTCAACTCACATGATCTCAAGGTAAGGAAGGGTGGCTTGCCCCCGCTGGTTCTGTTGACCTAAAGAGGCGACCAGCAAAAGCCTGCGGGGGCAAGCCACCCTTCCTTACCTTGAGATTTCTTTAGAGTCTTCTCGTATATCTATCAATGGAGGAATGACATGGCTCTCAGAAGACTTCTGTGGTTCTCAACCGCAACGCTGACGATCCTGATCGCAGTTAGCACCATCACCGCACAGACGCCAACGCGAATCAACTTCGCTCGCGGCGCAACGCGGGCGACAGCCCGAGGTTATCTGCGCGGAATTCGCGACGAAGCTTTCTTCGTATTGCGAGCCCAGGCGAATCAGCACATGCGTGTCGAAATCAGCGGCCGCGGCGCCACGCGCGGCGTCGTGATCTTCCCTTCCGGCAAGCAGGATGGCGGCCCCGGAGGCGTTGTGTTCGACGATAAGATTGATGAGACCGGCGACTATCGCCTTCGCGTCACCGAGAGCAGCATGGCGAATGCGTGGCGCGGAAATTTCACAGTCATAATTGATATAGTCTCCGAAGGCTCGAACGCGGGACCAGCGAATGATAATCAGAGGCTTGCCAGGTACGTGGGTCGTTATCCCAGCGATCTCTTTCGCGGCGTGCCGAGTCTGAAAGCCCGCCTGCGCAAACTACTCGGCACAAGGTATCAGTTTTTCTCCAATCGGCTACAGACCGAAATGCCCATCGAAAACGATGGCGGCGTCTTGATCGTCCAGGGCTGCATGGCCCATCAATGCACAATCGAGGTTGCTATCCTGGCAATCGATCTCGCCCACGACAAACTTCACGTCGCGATCAAATCAACGGAGTTTCGCAACCTGTACAAGCTTTGGAGCGAACCCGGAGCGAGCGTTCCCGCCGCCCTGCGTCGGGCGATGCAACAGGCGTCGTCTTAGAGCTTTGAATACGTCAGCCCGGTCTGTCCCTGATACTTGCCGCCGCGATCTTCGTAACTCACGTCGCACTCTTCGTCTGATTCGAGGAAGACGACCTGTCCGATGCCTTCGTTGACGTAGATCCGCAGTGGCAAGTCGGCGAGATTTGCCAGTTCGACTACGAGACGTCCAACCCAGCCCGCTTCTAGCGGCGTTGTGTTCACGAGCAAACCCGCCCGGGCGTAGGTGGACTTGCCCATTGCGATCCCAGTTACGTTGCGCGGCATGCGAAACGTCTCGACGGTGACGCCTAACGCGTATGAATGCGGCGGGAGCAGGTAGTACTTTGAGCCATCATCGGCGGTGCGCAGCGGCGGCTCGACCAGGCATTCTTCGTCAAAGTGTTTAGGATCGATCTCGCGGCCGTGAATCGGCGAGAAGACGCGAAAGCCGTCGTCTGCGAGGCGCATGTCGTAGCCATAACTCGATGCTCCAGCAGAGATAATGCGTGTTCCCGCGACTTCACGCACCAGGCGCGCCTCGAAAGGATGAATGAGTTGCGCCTCGTCGGCCAGGCGACGAATCCAGCGATCTGATTTGACTGTCATTTGATTGTTGTGTCAGTACCACCTGCGTTAGCGGGCGGATCGGTCTTCGGATTAAGAGCGCGCCAGAATAAGCAATTTCGGTTGCGGCGGCAAGCGCCAGTGTCAGAACCGCGAGCGGTAGCGACCGGATCATAGCGTCAAGCTAAAACGGCGAGCGCAATTGTTTATTCAAACGATCCAGACCGATCCGGTCGCTACCGCTCGCGGTACTGACACG
>QHXG01000795.1 GCA_003222845.1 Acidobacteriota bacterium
AACCGTGTTGAATAGCTCACGTTGTTTCCGGCCGGAGCAAGTATGGTGATAAAGGCGTCAGCAGGTGGTCCAAAAGGAGGATATTCGTCTTCTTCTTGCTCAGCGCATTTTAGTGGATGGAGCGTTGGAAAATCCAACGAATAAGTTTGCCCAACGACAGTGGCAGCGCCCGTCGCCTCAACCGCAATTGCGCGCCCTTCGTCATACGAGTAACCGCCGAGAAAGGTTGAGTAAACGAGTGACGAGCCCGTCGAGTCGATCTTGGTTACAAAGGCGTCCTGATCGGAGTAGACGTAGTAGCCGTCATGAAAAGTCGAATGGAGCGTTGATTGAAACGCATTAACCAAAGGAAAATTCAACGAAGCGGTCAAGCCGGTCACGTAGGCGTTACCTAAGTTGTCTACAGCTATGCCGCGCCCATAATCGTCATTGGTGCCACCCATGTAAGTAGAGTAAGCGAGGGCTGCGCCGCTGGGGTTTATTTTTGCAATGAAGACATCACTGCATGGTACCAGTCGGGCATAGGTCACCCCGAACTCACCGTAAATGGTTGGAGTGCCGCATGTTCCTCCGCCAAATGTTGGACGGACGGCCGATTGCGTCGGGAAGTTGAGAGATTTAGTGCTGCCAACAAGGTAAGCGCCGGAGCCGTCCACAGCAATTCCGTTCGCTTCATCTCCATCAATGCCGCCAAGAAATGTGGAATAGTCCAAAACCGATCCGCTCGGATCGATCTTCGCGATGAAAGCATCGGATTGGCGCGGAAGCGCGGCGTAGAGCGTTGAGTTCACAGGGTTGATGGCGAGCGTCCTGACAATGGGCAAGTTCGTTCCTGGAATAGTGATTCTATTCCAGGAACTGGCGCCGTTAGTGCTTTTGAAGATGCCGCTATCAGTAGCCACATAAATGGTTGATGGCGACGCGGGATCGATAAGGAGTGAGTCAGTATTAAAGTCAGAAAGGCCATTGTTACCGCTTCCTCCAATCTTGGTGACACCTGCGGCTGCAATGTATACGGTCGCAGGGTGAACGGGATCAATCGCAATGCCACTGACGTTGTAATCGTCGAAATCACACCAGAACCGATTCCAAGTTGCGGCGCCATCGGTGCTCTTGTAGACACACGATCCAAGCGCGGCATAGAGCGTGGATGTGTTTACTGGGTCGATGACGATCGCTTGCACGAACCACGGCGGCAGGCCCGACTCACTTGGCGTCCAGGATGCGCCTCCGTCGGTGCTCTTGAAAACAAGCGCTGAAGAGTTTGATGGATCAGTGTTGTAGTAGCTGTGGCCGTTGGTGCCTACGTAGAGTGTTGTGGGCGTTTTCGGATCAATCGCCAGAGCGCGAATCGATTTGTTAGTCAGGCCGTTATTCATCGCGATCCAATGCGCGGCGCCATCAGTGCTTTTATGAACGCCCGGCGCGTACGCGCAAGCCGTGTAAGCGTTGTTACCACCGGCGGAATAAACGATTGCTGAGTTCGTTGAATCCACGGCGATCAGGCTTGTCTCGCCGGTTGTGTCGATGCCGTTGTCGCTTTCGGTCCAGGTTGCGCCGCCGTCCGTGCTCTTCCAGATTCCACCATCTGCCAAGCTCACATACAGAGTCGACGGCGTTTTCGTGTCAACAGCGATCGTTATAATTGAACGCTTGGGCAAGTTGCTCGACGTGCTCCAACTGGCGCCGCCGTCTGCGGTCTTGAAAAAAGAGTTGCCAGCATGAGTCGGCTGGAGCGCGTTCGCGGTAGGAAAATCACCTGAGAATGTCGTACCGGTAACATAAGCTGCGCCCAGATTGTCGACCGCGATTCCGTTGGCCTTATCGCCGTTTTTCCCGTCGCCTTTGCCGCCGAGATAAGTCGAATACAAAATCGCATCTCCGGCCGCACTTATTTTCGTGACGAACGCATTGGTGTGACATCTCTGTCCGCCCGCAGAAAAGTTGTAGGCTGGCTGAATCGCATTAACCGTCGGAAAATCCGTAGAGTTGGTATCGCCCGTGATGTACACATTATTCTGCGAGTCCAAAGCGATTGCATTAACGTGGTCGTCGTTAGTACCGCCGAAGTACGTGGAATAAATCAACGCGGTGCCGGACGGATTTACCTTCGAGACAAAGGCGTCGTAATGACTGTTATCGCGATTGGTGCCCTGAATTGGATTGGCGGTCGGAAAGTTAGATGAGGAAGTGTATCCGGTGACATAGGCATTGCCCGCTTTGTCGACGGCGATTCCATTTCCGGCGTCGTCACCGTTGCCACCCAGGTAACTCGAATAGCTCAGTACTGGATCGATGGTCAGAGGAACTCGGGTGTCATAGGGGCCAAGCCGGAAGCTGATTTCACTCCTTCCGTGAAGGACGAAGTGCCACTTCTGCCGTGAAGTACGAACTGCACCGCAACTTCTTTTCGGAGCCCGTCGACTTCCTGATAAGCCGTCGGCTTCGGCTGCTGCAATTCTTCCGATTCTACGTGTATTATCAAATTGCCGCTGACGTCCAGTTCAAGCCGATCTGAGCCCGCAAAAGCCAGTTTGATTCGGTGAGGATTGGCTTTTGGAGCGACGACAAAATCGTACTCCAAGTGTCCCTGATCGCCGTGATAGATGAGATCGATGCCGCGATAGATCCCGGTGTAGTTCACTCTGGCAAAGGCGGGAATATCCGTTCGCCATCTTGAAGGATCGTCGCCAATCAAATAGTTGCTCTTGCCCGGGAGCTTTTCCTCGCCCGACGCTTGTGCCTTCCGGTCCGCACCAACAACTTTCATCTTCACAACGCGAGAAGCGCTGGACGGTCCTTTTCTGTCACACGGGTGTATTGAGTTGGAAACATCGTCCCTGGTGGTGGGAGACTTGAGCTGTTTGGTCAATGACAACAGCGCTTCAGTCGAAGTCAAAAAAAGGTCGTAGCCCCGACCATGAGAAAGAAACTTTATGCGCGAGTCTGCCTGGCCCGCGTTGGCCTCGAAATGCAGCGGAAGCTTTCCATAATTGTCTCGGGCTGGGTCAATGTTGGATCGATCCGACGAGACCATTGAAGTCGAGACCTCTACTGTCCCGCCGGTAGTCGCGAAAGTGATTTCTGGAGCTTGAGAGGCTCCCGGCGGTGAGAGCAATCTCTCGGCGCTTGATCGGCGCGACAGA
>QHXG01000797.1 GCA_003222845.1 Acidobacteriota bacterium
CACTGAGCGCATTGCCCGCTGCTACCATTTTTCCATCAGCCTGCAAAGCAATTGCGTTCGCGCCGCTGCTCCGCCCGAAAAAGTCGGTGACGACTTTCCCTCCCGATCCGAAAGTGGAGTCTAGATCCCCATCAACCGCTGCCATGCTGCTTCCCGATAACACCAGGACGATGGCGCTCACCACCATGAGGATCAACGCTGTGAGTTTTGTTCGAATCGAATAACCGGAGCAGAGTTTCATCTTCCTGGCCAAACCTAATCCTATATGTTTATCCATAGGCCCAGCAATGACCATGCCACATGAAGCGGGCGCTGCTTCATGCGGTATCGTCGAATACGATCGTGCGGGTTTTTCCAGTAGCTCAGGCATTCAGAGTCTGTGTCAAAAGTCGAAGACGCCACCGGCTTCAGCCGCGTGGACATTCAACTTGAACCTAACTTGATTGCAGAAAGATGATCGCAGACACCATCGGCTTCAGCCGCATGGAGATTCAATTTCAACCTATACTCGAGCGAAATAACCCGAAACTGAACCTCCGCCGGTTGAAGCACGGCGGTATCCAAACAGAAAAGTTTGCTCCTGGTTAGGTTAAAGTTGATGAACTACACGGCTGAAGCCGGTAGTATCTGGCCAGTTTTGACACAGACTCTGAACGCCTGGGCTAGAAGAGAGTGCGGAAGATTTCAGAATTTAGGAATGACATGACCAAGCGATGATTGGATGTAGCCAGTCGGGACCGACGCTGCCGGTCCCGATCCGGGTTTGAATTTAGAATCTGAAGCGGGCCGCCAGTTGGATCTGCCGTTCACCCAGGAAGGTGCGCGCAAATCCAAATGGCGTAGAGATCGCCGGATTCGTTAGCGTCGTGGCCGATGAACTGGCGATGCCGTATCGTCCGGTGTTCACGGTCGCGATGTTCGAACGATTGAACAAGTTGAACGCTTCGGCGATTAGGCTCAGGTTGTACTTTTCACCAAACTTAAACGACTTGGTTGCCCGCGTGTCGAAGACGTAAATACTTGGAGTCGTGAACCCGTTGCGCGGCGTGCCAGGTACGCGGTCGGTGGCCGAATTGCCATCACGGTTGGCATCACCGGAGATCAACGCCGAATACGCAAAGCCGCTTTGCAGCGTAATGATACCTGAGAAGGCCCAGTTACTAAGGAACGCGTTGGCAACGGCATTATCTTTGGCCACGGTACCGATTTCGTAAACGGGACTGAAGACAAACCGATGACGAATGTCCAGATCGCTGCGCCCCCAATCGGCGCTGATGTCCAGGTTGTTCATGACAGCCTTTACGTCATCAGTCCCGACCACGACCATCGTCTGATCCGGTTTGTTGTCCTTTGCACTCGAGTACGTGTAGGCCATGATGAATTGCAACCCGTGGGTGAACCGCCGCTTGAGTTCCACCGCCAGTCCGTTGTAGCGCGAATCCGCCGTGCTTTCGAACAAACTGATCCGCGTGAAGCCCGGAATAGGACGAGCTGCGGGATGGCGCAACACAGTAAACGTTTGGCCACTAGGATCCGTCAGGGTTGTCGGCACCGGTACGCCAAGGTTGATGTCACGGGTGCGCGAAAGATGCACGCCTCGGAAATACAAGTACGTGACCGACAGACTGAGGTTTCGAATCAACTCACGCTCGACGCCGAGGCGGCCCTGTTGGACGTAGGGTTGCGCGTAGTCTTTCGTGAACAGGTAGATGCTCGGTGTCTGCGCTCCCGTCGCCGGCGCCGTTGTGAAGTTGCTTGGATAAGTTGGACAAGGATTCGCCACGAGCGTGCACGTAAGCGTCACACCCGTTACCTGAATACCATTCTGAGAGTGGGCTGTCCCCAGCATGATAGCCGGCGTGCGCCCAAAGAAAATTCCGTAGCCGCCACGCAATACCGTCTTTTCATTAAACCCGTACCTAAAGCCAAACCGCGGTGAAAAGTTGTTACGATCGCGCACTGGCGTGATCGTGCTCAGTCCCACTGCGGCCAGCGCAGAGCTGGGATTATTCACGCTCGGATCGGCCAGCTTTTGATAGTCGTACCGTAGACCAAGATTCAGCGTCAGCTTGGGATTGACGCGCCAATCGTCCTGACCGAAGAAACCATAATCGCTCATGTTGGGTTTGGTAGTGCCGCCGCTAGTGCCGGCACCGGCAAAATTCTGCGTGTAAGACGCGGGCGTGTTCGATGCAAACAGCGCGTAAGAGTTGAAAGTGAACTGCCCCGTGAACAAGCCGGGGAAGAAGTTGAAGATCCGATCAAAGTTCAGATCAGTCCCAACCTTCATGCTGTGAGCGCCGCGCGTGTAGCTGATATTGTCGATGAATTGCACGCGTTTGATGGTGGTTTCGCGTGGGCTAAAGTTGTTTCGACCCAATTGGAGGAATCCGCCGCCCGTTTGGATGCGGGCCTCGACCACGGAACTGTTCGCCGTTCCAGGCTCGCGGTCACGGCCAAACTGGAACCGAAACTCGTTGATTACTCGGTTGGACAGCGTGGACGTCAGCGAACCGGAAAAGGTTGTGGTCTTCGCTACGCTATTGCCGGAATGCTCCTGGACACTCAACGGGCCGCCGTTTTCATTATTGTTACCAGTAAAGTTTTGCTGATTGAAACGCATTACCAACTGATTAGAGTTGTTAAGCCGAATATCGGTCTTGAACATGAACACGTTCTGATCGCGGCCAACGTTGTAAGTTCCGAGCTTCGGCGCCAGCAAGGCCTGAATCGCCGCCGATTGCGCCGAGAAGTTAGGCGGATCGACTACGTTCGGTATCGTCGACCGCTGCCCGTCGAAGGCCCCGAAAAAGAACGCGCGATTTTTCTTGATTGGGCCGCCCACAGTCCCACCGAACTGATTGATCTGTGACTTTGGCCGCTTGGCGCCGCGCGCCGTCAAGATCGGCGTGTTCGAATTCAATGATTCGTCACGGAAGTATTCGAAGGCACTGCCGTGCCAGTTGTTCGTCCCCGACTTCGTGACGACGTTGATTACGGCGCCGCCGGCGCGTCCGAATTCAGCCGAGAAGCCGTTCTGGTTGATTTGAAACTCTTGCACCGACTCTTCCGAGAATTGATAGGGTGGGCGCGTGCCGGTGCGGCCGAAAGACTGGCCGAAGAAAGTGTTGTTATTGTCAGCCCCGTCCACTTGCAAGCTGTTGAGTGTTCCCTTCTGTCCACCAACTGTCAGGTCACCCGAGCGCGTTGGCTCGCGCACGACTCCGGGCGTGAGCGTCGCGAAATCCAGGAAGTTGCGGCCGTTTACGGGAAGGTTTTGAATCGCCCGGTCATTGATAGTCGAAGCTACCGAGGTACGTGTGGTTTCGACTATCTGGCCTTCCGCCGCAACGTCGACCATCGTGGTTGTGCCGCCTGGCTTCACCTGCATGTCGAGAGGTGTCTGGCTTCCGACCGTTACGATCACGTTGCTAAAGTTGGCGGCCGCAAAACCCTGGGCAGCCGTGGTGGTTACTCTGTATTTGCCGGGGGGCAAGAAGATTATGCGATAGATGCCTTCGCTGTCCGTTTCAGCGCTTTTGGCTAGCGCAGTTTCTTGATTCGTCGCCGTCACTGTAACAGCAGGGACGGCGGCGCCATTCGGATCGGTGACGCGGCCTTCGATGTTGCCGGTAGTGGCCTGCGACTGAGCCAAGGCAGCGACAGCCGACAAAAAGATGGCGACGAGCACGAGGCAGAATTTAGAAAACGAGGCAGATTTTCTAAGCATGTTGTTCCTTTCCTGAGAACTTGAATTTTGATTTCCGAGCCGCGAACGTTCGGCTCCGGATTTTCGTTGACTTGGAACCAAGACAAATTGCGGGAAATAATAATAGCCGGTGAATAGTAGTTCAGTGAGTCAGACTAAGCAAGAATGTGTCCAAGAAAAAACACGCTAAGCCTCGTAGTAAATGCATCGTCGGCGGATGTAAATAACGTGCGATGAGGCGTATAGAGTTCAATCTTTAGATTGTCTTCCTCGGGAAAAAACAAGCTAAAGCTTGGAAGACAATCTAAAGAACTCTATACGCCTGTTGGGAAGGTTTACTGCCCGAAGCGTCGTCGGTATTCATTGGAATCAATGAAGGCTTTGACCATTTTCGGCAGCGACGTAGCTTCAGCTTGGGTTTTTCTGGGAAGAAGACCAACCTAAAGGTTGAACTCTAAACACCTGGCACCGGTGTATAGAGTTCAACCTTCAGGTTGCTCTGCTGGACTAGTCGAACAGTTTATTCCGCCGCCGTAGCCGACACCTACTGGCCAAACCGTCGTCGATATTCATTCGA
>QHXG01000252.1 GCA_003222845.1 Acidobacteriota bacterium
GGCCGATAAAGCGGCCTTCCTTGCCAAAGCTCGCGCCAAGATCGGTGTCAAAGTAGCGCGCTTCTTTCTCTCCGGTTGCCTCGTCGGTTACGAGCAGGATGTTGTTGTTGTGGTTTTGAATGTCCCAGTTATTAATCAAGGCCATCAACACCTTCAATCCTTGAAGCTCATTGGTGCCGACAAACGGATTCTTTGACCAATCCCAACGCTGGCCCAGCCGCTTTTGCCCTTTGGGCCGCGCTTCGAATCTGGCGTTGTCGAAAGAGCCTTTGCCTTCGATATCTACGTGCGGCACCAGATATGTAATGTCGCCAAAATATCCGGCTGCCCAGATGAGCCGCGTGGCGGCAGTTTCCGATTGTGCCTCGGGTCCCACCTTCACCACCCATTCATTTCCAGCGCCGTCGCGCACGCGGTACTTTTTTGAATAGCTGCGCGTCTCGTCGGCGATAAAGGTTACTTTGGAAAGGTCGGGCTTCATTGCTTCGCCGCCTGGCCCGAGAAAGAGATCGCGTGAAGCGATATCCGTCGGCTCTCGCCACAGAACGGGTTTCGCGTCATTGGGAATTGGCTTTGGATGACTCTTTTTGGTTTGTTGGCCCTGAATCGAGGCGCTCAACAGCAATGCCAGGCCGATCAAGATTAAGGTTATGCGCTTAAAACTGTTTCGCTCGAACATCTCTTACACTCCTGTCAAATGCTAATGAAAAACAAGAGGGTTAGGTTTTCGCTCCCACCGCCGGGGGATTTCCGCGCTCGGCAACTGTTCAATTCTCGTTAGACCACCTTCTCATGCATTGGTATTTCACGGTCTTCAAAATACGTCTGACTGTCGAAGTCCTCGTCGCCAACTCCGCGAGCGACGCGTTTGTAGAATCCGTCGGCTGACAGCTCGCGCGCGTTCACGTTATCGCGCAGGTAGACGTCGAGCACGTTCTTCAAATAATCGCGCAACTCCGGCTCATATACCGGACAGACAACTTCGACGCGGTGGTTGAGGTTGCGCACCATCCAATCGGCGCTGCCGATATACAGCTCTTCATTGCCATCGTTGGCGAAGCACATGATGCGGCTGTGTTCGAGAAAGCGACCGACGATGCTACGCACACGAATGTTCTCGGATAGTCCCGCCACACCGGGCCGTAACATGCAAATGCCGCGAACGATCAAATCAATCGAAACGCCGGCCTGCGAGGCTTCGTAGAGGCTTTCAATAATGCTCGCGTCAGCTAGTCTATTGAGCTTCGCAACGATGCGCGCCGGCCGGCCGGCTTTTGCATGTCCAGTCTCTCGTTCGATCATCTCTGTCAATTTCTCGCGCAAATTAACCGGCGAAACCAGCAGCTTCCGATAATGCTCTTTCCGCGAGTAGCCAGTCAGATAATTGAAGAACTCGCCGGCGTCTTCGCCGATCTCTTCGTTTGCCGTGAAGAGCCCGAGGTCCGTATATGTCGAGGACGATGTCGGATTGTAATTTCCGGTGGCGATGTGCACGTATCGCCTTAGGTTTTGGCCTTCGCGCCGCACCACCAGCGTCAGCTTGCAGTGAGTCTTCAAACCTACCAGTCCGTAGACTACGTGCACGCCTGAACGCTCGAGCCGCTGGGCCCATTCGATATTGTTCTCTTCGTCGAAGCGGGCCTTCAACTCGATCAGCACAGTTACCTGTTTTCCCTGTTCACCCGCCTGCCTGAGAATCTCGGCGATTTCAGATTGCTGTCCGGTGCGATACAGGCAGATTTTGATGGCTCGCACGTCTTCGTCGTCTGCCGCCGCTCTAATGAAGTCCGTGACCGCCGAATAATCGGTGTAAGGGTGATGCACCAGGATGTCGCGTCGCTTGATGCCATCGAAAATTGATTTGGGTTGTTGCAGAGGCTCGGGAATCGTCGTGCGCAAAGGCCGATATTTCAATTCGGGCCGATCCAGCTCGCACAAAGGCGTGAGATCCAGAACATTTAGCGGGCCATCAACCGCGTAAACATCATCAGGCTCGACTCCGATCGACTCCATCAGGTACGAAAGCATGTCGTCAGGCATGTCGGCCGACACTTCTAACCTTACGGGCGAGCCGAAACGCCGTTTTCGTAACTCCTGCTGTAACGCACGCAAAAGATCGTCTGCTTCTTCATCGCGAATCTCGATGTCCGCATCGCGCGTCACGCGAAATGCGTGCGCCTGACTGACCGACATCCCCGGAAACAGAGCGCCGAGATTTGCCGCGATCACATCACTTAGGAATGCATACTTCGTTTCTTTGCCAACCTGAACCAGGCCGGGCAGCACCGGTGGAACCTTGAGCCGGACAAAACGTGCCTGCCGCTGTAAAGATGAATCCGCGTCGAGAGACTGAACCATCAGCCCGAGGTTCAGACTGAGGCCGGAGATGTAGGGAAATGGATGGGCCGGGTCGACAGCCAACGGCGTTAGCACCGGAAATACCTGGCGCATGAAATAATGATCCGCCTCATCGCGTTCCGCTTTCGATAACGATTGATAGGGCGCCAGGACAATTCCGTTGGCCCCGAGTTCAGGAAGGATCTGTTCCTTGAGACAACGCATTTGCTCGGCAATCAACGGTACAAGGCGTTTCCGGATCTCCGTTAACTGCTCAGCCGCGGTCATTCCGTCCGGGGACGGCTGGACCCAACCATCTTCGAATTCTTCTTTCAAGCCCGACACGCGGACCATGAAAAATTCATCGACGATACCGGAAAATATGGTCAGGAATCGCAGCCGATCCAGCAATGGGTTGCGATCGTTACTTCCTTCCTGGAGAACCTGCCGAAAGAATTCGATCAGGCTCAGCTCGCGATTCAGCAGACGCTTTTCCGCGGGCGGTGCTAGTGATAGTTTTGCTTTCGCCGGCTGGACCGCGCTGAGCCGCCTTTTGAGTTGAATGTTAGAGATTACTTGCATGGTTTTGGAATCTGATTTCTAAACGTACGGTTATAGACAGTCTCCACACAGATTTCCCTGTTCCTCAGCAAGCAGTGTTCCGAGACATTGTTCGGATTACCTGAACTCAGCCATTAGTTGGCTGTTGGAAGTACGAGAGATAAATCAGAATAGACTCGCAAGCTTGGCGTAAGTTTATCGTACGATTTGACCGTCTCTGGGAATGCTAAATCGAACGCTCAATCGACGATATGGAGTTGTTAACTCAGCGATTACGGTCAGGAGGAAGTCACGTACGCACGACGCGCCGGGACGCTGACAAATTGATTCGACTCGATGATGAAAGCAGTCAGGCGGCCACCGTAGACACACGCGGTGTCCAATCCAATCGCGCGGGCGGCGATGCGCGGTGCCTTTGCCGGCCAGTGACCGAATAGAACGATCTTCCTGCCGCGATAGACCGTGTACCAGGGAACGCCGCGACGACTGGAAGGATTGGCGCCCATGGTGCGTATCTCAGTCAAATCACTCGTCATCTGTCGACGCAGAGGGACGCCCGGACGCACGCCCGCGTGCACCACCAAATGCGAGCCCAGATCGATCGTGAATGGAAGCGATCTTAGATAGTCAGAGTAACGCTCGCGTTGGACATCGAGTTGATCCAGGGTTGCCTTCTGCTCTTTGGTGAGGGGGATTGGCTCACCGCGCAAGTGTTGCCGCAGCTTTCGATCGTGATTTCCGATCACTGATGAGAAGCGCTTATCTTCAATAAAGAGATCGAGGAGTTCGCGATTCTTTGGACCTTTGACGATCAAATCGCCTACGGCTACGACGCGATCGTCTCGGCGCAGATCAATCAAGTTAATTAGATCAGTTAACTCGTCAAAGCATCCATGTAGATCACCGATGACGATTGTGCGGCGCATTTATGACCATTAATCAAACAAGTGGTGTACCGCGTCGGTGTTCCAGTCAGCGAGATTTGGGGTCACTACCTCAGCGCCCGCGGCCCGCAACGCTTCAGCAGGAACTGTATTCGTAACTCCGAGCGTGTGCATGCCGGCGGCGCGCGCTGCCAGGACGCCCGGCGGCGCATCCTCGATTACGAGACACTCAGACGCGAGGAGTGGCAGCTTTCGATTCGCTCGGCGCGCTTCGTTCAATAGCTCGAGCGCGCGCTGGTAACTATCGGGTGCGGGTTTGTGTTTCAGTCCCGGCTCCGCGCTGACAAAAACCGAAAAGGATTTATCAAGAGAAGCTAGCTTCAATACATGCTCGATCTCGCTGCGTTCGGCCATGCTGACCAGGCCCAACGCATAGCACCGCGCCGCCGCTTTGACAAACGTCACGAGGCCCGCCGAAACCGGCAGGTCTTCGCTGATAAGTTGTCGATGCAGCAGGTGTTCGCGGTCGATAACTTCGCGCGTCTTTTCGTCAGTCACCGTTTTGTCAGCGCGCGCATAGGCCGCTCGCACAAAGGCGACATCGTCCATTCCCAGGCAGGCGAAATAATCGTTGTCTGAGAAATCGATGCCCTCGCCGTTAAGGACTTCGCGATAAGCTTTCAGATGGATTCGTTCGTCATCGATGATGACGCCATTGAAGTCGAAAAGGATCGCGTGGATCATTCGTTGACTAAAACTGAGCTCGAATGGGCCTCGCCCTTTGAGAGAGCGATGGAGTTGTCGAAGAACTCCGTGAGGAGTTCGATGTTTATAGTCGTAACGCCGTATGTATTAGCAGAACTCCTTTAGGAGTTCAATGTGCGGACGGCTCGATTCGCTCGTTAACATTTCAATCCTAAAGGAGTGTCAGGTTAAGTGCCTTCGCGTTTTTCTATAAACATGTAACCACTACGTGGTTGTGTCTTCTGCCAAAAGGACAGGAGGTTCGTCAGCATTACTGCGCGCGAGCCATCGATGGAGCAGCCAACCTCTCGATCTTCTCGTTCTGCTGCGTAAACAGTTGCGGCAGACGTTCGCTCTCCAGCACGTCCAGGCGGCGCAATACTTCTGTCAGGGCCAATTCGTTTTTCAGATTTACCTGAAAATCCAGATCGGCGCGGAGACGATCTTTGGAGCCTTGCCGGTTTTGGGACATCATGATGATTGGAGCCTGCAAACCGGCGATTATGCCCATCACGAGGTTGAGCATCTGATAAGGCGCCGGGTCAAAGCCTCTGATCAGAATGACGGAATTGAAGACGATCCAGGCGATGATGATCCCCACGGCAGCCCCGATGAATTTCCAACTTCCTCCGAACTCGGCAATGACGTCAGCCGCGCGATCGGCAATCGTCATCCGCTTTTCCTGTTCTTCGTTTACATTTCGCGACACGCGCTGTTGCAGCAGCTTGTCCGTGCGGCGCAAGCGCGCGAAGCTGGCGCTCAGCATTTCTAAAGCGACCTTCGGATTGTCATGAATGAAGCCCAGAAAGTTTTCTCGGGACAACACAGCCAGCCGCGCATCTTCCGCGACTGTGGCATCGGCCGAGCGCTGCTTGCCGTCGATGATCGCCATTTCGCCGAAGAAATCACCCTGGGCCAGTTCCGCCAAAACAATCTCTTTTTGATCATCGTCGCTGATCGTAATTCGCACGCGACCGCTTTCGATCAGGTACATGGCGTCGCCCTGGTCGCCCGCGCGAAACAACGCGGCGCCATTGGGGACTTCGCGCACACTTAGCAGGTTGCGAAGATCGCTGGCGGCCTCATCGTCCAGGGATGCAAACAAAGGGACCGAACGAATCGCATCCAGCGTCATTTCTTGAGCGGTTGGTATTGACATGGCGGCACCTCGATTTCGGATTGCGGATTGCAGATTGCGGATTTCGAAAAAGAATCAACCACAAGCATATACCACAATCAGCAAGTGAACTCTTCAAATTCGCAATCCGAAATTCAAACTACTCTTCCGTCTTTCATCATGATAATTCGATCCGCGTAGCTGCTCGCCAGCTCATGATCGTGAGTTACCAGCAGGACCGTCAGGTTGTCCCGATCAACCATCTCTCTGAGCAATGCCAGCAGTTCATGCGCGCGCGTCGAGTCTAAATTCCCGGTTGGCTCGTCGGCAAGCAAAACCCGCGGCCGATTCCCGAGCGCCCGCGCGATCGCCACGCGTTGCTGTTCGCCGCCTGACAGTTCCGCCGGCCGATGGTCCATTCGATCGGACAGCCCGACCCGATCGAGCAAATCCCGCGCGCGCTCTTTGCGTTCAACGCCACGCAATCCGCCGAACGCCAACGCCAGCCGAACATTCTCGGCCGCAGTCATCGTCGGAATCAGATTGAAATTCTGAAAGATCATACCGACCGAGAACCGTCTATAGCGCGCCATTTGTTTCTTGGTAAGGGGCGCCAGCGGCTGAGAATCAAACAGGACGTCTCCACTGGACGGTCGATCAAGTCCGCCAAGTAAATTCAGCAGCGTCGACTTGCCCGAACCAGAGGTCCCCTGAATCGCGACGAACTCGCCTTCGTCAGCGCCCATGCTCACGCGCTCCAACGCGGTCACCTGATTGGTTCCCATCTGATAGATGCGCGTAACTTCGCGAGTTTCGATTAAGGGCACTGGTTAAAAGGAAGGAAAAGCTACAGCCAACCCAATTCTGAGTCTCATGCGGCTAGTTTGCGGCGACGTGACCGAAACGCCTTTTGTAGAGCGTCCTCCATCTGATGCAACGTTTCACCCGAATAATAGCGGGACCCGCAGTTTGGACACTCCTCGGCTTCCACGTCCTGAAAAGCCATCCTTACCCAGCGACCACTGGGTAGTCGAGAATGGTGAGTTGGATTCGTCAAGACCGTCTTAGTTCTGGTCCCACATTCATCGCAAGTGATATGGAGCGGTTTATTCTTCTTCGATCTCATATACAATATAACCCCTCAAAACGGCATTTTCAATGTCATCGACAGTGAGACGTAGTTGCAGCATCTTCTCTCTTAGATGTGGGCCGGCCAGGTATTGGCGATTGATTATTTTCTGCCTGATTCGCTGGAGGATGGACATGTTCGGCTCAATTTGGGTACTCCCGGATCTAACGCTATCGATTTGAGGTGACCCGCCACAGTTCGAACGTTTCTTCGTCAAAACCCTTCAAAGCCATTTCAAAACGCAAAGCCACAAAATCATTACTCGGATCGCTCAAAAGCTTTCGCACCTCCGGATCGGAGTAGACCGCATCCGAGATCACCACGTCCGCTCCGGTAGACTGTCCTTCCAACCGCGCCGCGAGATTAACGGTCGATCCAAAGTAATCCAACCGATCGTTTAGCGTCACCGCAATACACGGCCCAACGTGAATTCCAGCTTTCAGCGTCAGTGGCTGCGTGCCGTCGGCAGGAGATGCCAATCGTTGCTGTGCCTTCATCATTGATTTCAGGGCCGCAACCGGTTGGCGAAAGACGGCCATCACCGCATCGCCGATCGTCTTCACCAGCGCACCATCTTCATCCGCGACGAGCTCTTTCAACACATCGAAGTGACTCATCACGTGACCGAATGCGGTCGCGTCCCCAATCTCTCGATAGAGTCGTGTCGAACCCTTTAAATCCGTGAACAGCACTGTCAGCGTGCCGACGGAAATCTGTTCTCCGGGCCGCAGTGCTTCGGTCGCGAACAAATCGCGAAACACTTGCAGCGCCGTGGCCTCTGCGGCGGTCGCCGCGTCGTCAGTCCAGGCGGTGCGTTCGATTATGAACAGTTGCTCGGCCTCGGTTCCATTATCAAGCGTGAGTACGGCATCCTTCGCAATCAACAACTCTTCACCAATCCAGCCGTCGGCTCCGACGCGCAAGGTCACGTTTCTCTCTCCATTTTCGGTCGCGCGCAGTTGCTGCCAACCCGAGAGACCTAAGGTGCGCAATCGGTATCGCCCTTCTTCCAACGATAAGTCGATCGTTCTACTGGATTTGGGAGGTAACAGTTGTTGTGCCGCCACATGTGGGGTCACTTGCGGCCCACCTATGCAAAAGTTCTCGGTCTCGATTTCGCGAATCGATCCGTTGGGTCGAAACGTAAGCTCGATCGATTGTTCAAAGTTCACGGAGAAATCGATGTTGCATCCGGAACAATGAACGTTTGCCGAAATGTCCTTCAGAGATTCCCTGGGGGCGCCACCGCGACACATGGGACAAATCAAGTTCCATTGCAAGTCCAATATTCCGACTCGCGTCGCGTAGAGACATGCTTCCAGGACCGCCCGTTTTGATTGCTTCCATTGCCGCGCCAACTCGTACGGCCTGATTCGCGCCAGCGCAAAATCGTCTGCGTTCTCAATTGTGTCGACCAGCAATGCCACCAACTCGCTTTCAATCCCCTGCGCCGCCAGCTTCTCGCTGAGATCGAGCAGCCGCGCCCTGCCGCCGGGAACAAATTCCACGTCGCGTGAAACGCTGACGCTCGCGCGTCCTTGTT
>QHXG01000798.1 GCA_003222845.1 Acidobacteriota bacterium
CCCCTCCATCCGGCGCAAAATCAAACCAACAATAAAAACAAGATCTATCGCGACGGCTGGATCGATCTGAACAAGAACGGAAGGATGGATGTTTACGAGAATCCGAAAGCGCCGATCGATCGCCGCATCGAAGATTTGATCGCGCAGATGAATTTGGAAGAGAAGACTTGTCAGACGGCAACCTTGTATGGAGTAGGCCGCGGCAGAACTGGAGCGGAGCCTCCAATGAAAGACGAGCTCCCAACGCCGGAATGGAAGAATAAAATCTGGAAGGACGGCATCGCCAACATCGACGAGCACTTGAACGGCATCGGTCCAAATGGCAAGAGCATTTATGCCACTGATATCAAGAAGCATGTCTGGGCCATGAACGAGGTGCAACGCTTCTTCATCGAAGAGACGCGGTTGGGAATCCCGGTTGACTTCACGCAGGAAGGTTTACGCGGCGTCGCCGCCTTTACGGCCACCAGCTTTCCATCAGAATTGGGTCAGGGCCACACCTGGGACAAAGAGCTAATCAGCGAGATCGGACGGATCGAAGCCGATGAAGCGCGCGCGCTTGGCTACACGAACGTTTATGCGCCGACGCTGGATGTTTCGCGCGACCAGCGTTGGGGACGTATCGAGGATACCTACGGCGAAGATCCATACCTGGTCTCGCGGCTCGGCGTCGAGATGGCCAAGGCAATGCAGAAAGATTTTCGGATCGCGTCGACCGCGAAGCACTTCGCGATTTACAGCATCGCCAAAGGCGCGCGCGAAGGTCAGGCCCGTACTGATCCACAGGCCACGCTGCATGAAGTTGAGAATATCTTTCTGCCGCCTTTCAAGGCCGCGATCAAAGAAGCGGGAATACTCGGCGTGATGAGTTCTTACAACGACTACGATGGAATTCCCGTCACGGGCAGTCATTATTGGCTGACCGAGCGATTGAGAAACGAGTTTGGCTTTCGCGGTTATGTCGTTTCTGACAGCGCGGCAGTCGAATATCTCTACAACAAACACGGCGTCGCAACGGACATGAAAGATGCCGTGCGGCAATCCATCGAAGCCGGTTTGAATGTGAAGACTAATTTCACTCCGCCGGACGATTTCATTCTGCCGCTGCGCGCCTTGGTCAAAGAAGGCAAGGTCTCGATGAAGACGCTTGATGACCGCGTGCGCGACGTGCTGCGAGTAAAGTTCCTCCTCGGCATTTTCGATCATCCGTATGTCGAAGACGCTGACTATGCGGCGAGGACCGTCAACTCAACGGAACATCAGCAAATCGCTCTGCGCGCAGCGCGTGAAAGCATCGTGTTGCTCAAGAACGATCGCAACGCTTTGCCGCTAAACAAAGAGCTTCATTCGATCGCTGTCATCGGCCCGAATGCCGACGATGACAACCTCACGCGCTATCGTTACGGCCCGAACGGCGTGAAGGGGACCACAGTGCTGCAAGGCATCAGGAACAAGTTGGGCGACAAAGTGAAAGTGAATTACGCCAAAGGTTGTGAGGTGACGAACGAACACTGGCCGGAGACGGAAGTTTTGCCGGAGCCGCTGACGCAAAAAGAAAAGGATGATATTGCCAAAGCAGTCGAGGCGGCTAAGAACTCTGAGGTCGCGGTCGTGGTGCTCGGAGATTCGCCGAACACCGTTGGTGAAACAGCATCGCGCACCAGTCTCGATCTGCCCGGTCGCCAACTCGATCTGGTGCAGGCAGTTTACGCCACCGGCAAACCAGTTGTGGTCGTGTTGCTGAACGGCCGCCCGATGAGCATCAACTGGGTGAATAAGTACGTTCCGGGAATTGTCGAAGCCTGGTTCCCGGGCGCGCAAGGCGGTACGGCGATCGCCGACGTGCTTTTTTCCCAAGACCGTCGGGCAAATCCCCTACAACTTTCCCACCAAACCTAGCGCGCAATGGGAAGGCGAGCGAACTCGCGTCAACGGCGCGCTCTACTTTTTCGGTCATGGCTTGAGTTACACGACCTTCGCCTACAGCAATCTCAAGGTCACGCCGCAGCTTACTACCGCGGTCTTGTCGCCCTCTCCCTCTGGGAGAGGGAGGGGTGAGGGTTTTAGCGCGACCACTACCAAACGGGGCACTAGCCCGACCGTCAGGGAGGGCTCAAACATTACCATCACTCTCGACGTGACCAACACTGGCTCACGCGAAGGCGATGAAGTCGTTCAACTCTACACGCATGAACTCGTGACCAGCGTGACGACTTATGAAAAGAACCTCCGCGGCTT
>QHXG01000253.1 GCA_003222845.1 Acidobacteriota bacterium
GAATACCTGAGCGAGCAATTTCATATTGCCGTCCGAGTTCGTGTAATTCGTGACGGGAAGGGTTATCGGCTGTTTCAAATTCGAAAAAGCGGTAATCGACATCTGGTTGACGTGCGCCCAGTTGCGTCGCTACCTGAGTCACAAGTATTTGAAGGCGTCCGCGTGCCAAGCCCTCCGCAACTTATAGCTCTTAAAGTTATGTCGTATCACGCGCGTCGTGGAAAACCAAAAGCGGGTACGGACTGGCGCGACTTAGCGATGCTGCTTGTGACCTTTCCTGAATTGAAGAATGAATCGGGCGCGGTCAGCAAAGCGCTGAGTTCATTCGGCGCCGGCGAAGAAGTGATCAACGAATGGAGCGACTTGGTGAAGCAAGAAATAAGACCGGCCACGGATGAAGACGAGTTTGATTAGATGACGATCACACTCCTGGTTCCTACGCTGACAATTCTGACGTTCCTCAATCTATCTGTTTGCTGTTTCGCGTCTTAAGTCTCGCCGCCAAGCCGAGAGCGGCGCACCGGAACCTCTACGACGTTCAGCTACGATCTCGGCCAAAATCGCAAGCGCGACTTCTTCGGGCGACACTGCGCCGATGTCCAGACCGATGGGAGCGCGTACGCGTTTCAATCGATCTTCGTCAGCTCCTTCTTCGCGGAGTTTATCGAGTACGAAGTTTGTGCGCCGCTTGCTGCCAATCATGCCGATGTAATCCGGGTTGGAATCGATGGCTGCCTGTAGACAATCCTCATCCTGCTTGTGCCCACGCGTGACGATGGCAACTGAGACGCCGCGTCCGCTGCCGATCGCTGCACGCAACGCGTTGGACCAACTCTTAGCTGCGATCAATTCGATGCTTTGCTCATGGGGCGAAGCGAATAGCTCGCGGGCGACAAACTCCGCGCGGTCGTCAATTAACGTCACGCGATAACCAACCAGCGCCGCCAGTCGCGCCAGTGATGCGCCTACGTGACCGGCGCCGGCGATGACCAGACGCGGCTCGGCTTCGATGCGTTCGAATAGCACCAGCGCACCGCTGAACTGCTCGAGTTGCGGAGCAAATTCAACGACTCTGAAAGTCTTGGCATCATCGCGTGCTCGCAGAAAGGCCAACGAGTGTTGGGTGACGACACTGTCTAGTTCATCATTACCGAGGCTGCCAACTTTGTCGCCCGATTCCTTGACCAGCAACTTGGCACCGACTCGCGCCTCATTCGATTCAGCTTTCGGCGAGTCCATTAGAGTCGCCAGTGCGCCTGTCAACCCCTCTTCGAGCAATTCACGAATAGCGTTGCTGATAGGTTGTGATTGAGTCTCGGTCTGATTGGTACTCATAAAGGAGACACTAGCCCGCGCGTAAGCAAGGGCTCATTTGACATCAAAGTAGCATAGACCTTTAGTCTGTGATTTCTTCGAGCCGATTTCGGTCTGTGATTGACCGAACAGGATCACAGACTAAAGTCTATGCTGGGTACGGGACGCTGAACCCTCTCTGACGGTTGGGCCAGCGCCCCGCTTGCGACCGAGCTATTTTGAAGGAGATGAGTGCAGAAGGCCAATCGCTTCCGCAGCGCGACGAATCAGCCACCACGGACCGACGAGAAAGTAGACCGGATTCTGAAAAAAGGCGGGCCGATTTCCTTCAATGGCGTGACCGACAATTTGAAGGATCCAGCCGATAACAAACAGTGCGAGCGCCCAGCGCCACTTGAAAAAGAACAGCGGCCACGAGATCGTGATCATCGGAATCCCGAACGAATGGCAGAGCCTGTTCAGCGGATGCCGATGTTGGGATTTGTAGGTGTTGATGAACGAAGCAGCCATGATGATCACTTTTCCCAAACGTCAATAAGAATATCCATCGTCCCGCCGCAAACCATTCCTTCTTCGCTGGCTTCATCCGCAGTGAGCGAGAAGTGATGCAGCGCCGGCTGTCCCGATCGCATTGCTTCGCGCGCTTCGGCCCACACTTCCGCTTCGACGCAGCCGCCGCCGACGGTGCCTGCGGTCTTGCCATTCTCGAAGAAGAGCATCTTGGCGCCGCGTCGCTGCGGCGTCGAACCGCGCGTGTGGGCAACGGTGGCGACGACGACCCGCTCGCCGCGCCCGTTCGCTTCGCCAATCAAACGATAGAGATCGTGTTGAGCGATGGTGCTCATGTTCGTTGGAGCGCACGCATCCTGTTGGAGCGCACGCATCCTGCGTGCGGTACGCCGGCATCCTTGCCGGCCCAAACGCGGGCAGGATGCCCGCGAACCGCCGACAGGGATGTCGGCGCTCCTCTACGGACCAGGCGTCGGCTTAGGACTCGAATATGGCTGTGACGTTTGCGACGACGCTTCAGCTTGCGCTTTTCGCTTCGCGTTCTCAATTGCGGCTTGATCGGCCGCATCGAGTTTCTTGCGCAAGCGATCCACTTCCGATTCGGACGCCGCGATTGCCTGCTCTAAACTCGCACGACTAGCGGCCAAATGATCCAACTGGCCCTGCACGCGCTGCTTTTCACTCTCGAGTTGTTTGCGGCGTTGTTCTCGTACTTCTTCCGGATGGGTTGAGCCAACACCTGCCGTCGCCCGCTCAATATTCTCGGGCTTCAAAGCATAGCTGATGTCTTCCAGCCGCGCCTGCAGCTCGGCTTCCTTGGCCTGCACGTCGCGCATCTCGGCGTGCAACTGCGCCGATCGTTGTTCTCCGCGCGATAATCTTTCAAGGTCTACCAGCGAGCGCTGCTCTTCTTGCATTTGACCGAGTTTGTCACTGAGCCTATCCACCTGCGTTGACAGCGAACGAATCGTGCGCTTCATTTCTTCCGGATCTTCGCTCGGCTTTGTACTTTGCGTGTTCGCGTTCTCGCTCGTGTTGCTCGTATCGCCAGTCGTGTTGGCGTTGTCGTTCGCCGATGGTTGATAGATGGCTGGATTGGTGATGCGTGGAGCAGACGCCCGGCGCTTGCGCCGCCGCTTCTGAGCGTTGGAATCAACCAACATGAATCCAGCGACCAGAAAAAGCGCCAGCGCGCCACCCGCTAATTTTCGCATCGAATATTTCGTCATCACGAACCTCCTCGTTAAATTGAGGGATGCGACCAGAACCGGCCAGGATGCTTCAAGTCTTTAACGCAAGCGAAATCAATTCGTTCCGCCGTTTCATAACCCCGATCATTTCGGAGTAGCGACCGGATCATTTTCCATTTGTCATTTGACATTTGTCATTTGACATTTATGTCAGAAGCCTGACCGCGAGGCAGGGCTCGAGGTCCTTGCTTACGCGCGGACTTCCACACGCGGCGAATGAAATTAACAAATGAAAAATATCAAATGACAAATGGAAAATGAAATGCTCTCACCCTGGCTGAATCTGAAAACTAATATCCATTGCTCTCACTGATTGGGTCAAAGCGTCAACCCGAATCAAGTCAGCCCCGGCTTCCGCATAAGCGCGAACATTTTCAAGCGTAACCAGTCCCGAAAGCTCGAGAGTGATTCCTGGTGACAACTTGCGTGCGTCATCGATCAAATCCTTTGCGGCAGCAGCAGCCGAGCCGCCGATGACCAGAATATTGGCGCCGCTTTCAATCGCTTCGCTGATATCGTTCCTGCTCGCGACCTCGACTGCTATTTTGTGAACGTGGCCGATCCTTTCGCGCGCGCTCCTGACGGCCACACCGAGGCCGCCCGCGATTGCCGCATGATTAGCCTTGATGCAAATACCATCGTCGAGGCCATATCGATGATTCACTCCACCTCCGAGCATCACCGCGTACTTCTCAAGCATGCGCAGCCCGGGCGTGGTCTTGCGTGTGTCGGTGATCTTTGCTTTCGTGCCTTCGACAGCCCCAACAAACTGGCGCGTGATCGTGGCAATCCCCGACAGATGCTGCAAGAGATTCAGCGCCGTGCGCTCTCCCGCGAGCAGCACATCTGCAAAGCCGCTGGTCCGCGCGATTACTTTGCCGGCTTCAACCTCTTCGCCGTCCGCTGCAAAGGCTTCGAGCTGCTGTTGCGGATCGAGCGTGATGAAGACCTCTTCGGCCGCTTCCAATCCGGCGACGACCATCTTTTCGCCGGCCACAAATCGGCCCCGCGCCCGCGCATTGCGCATCAGCACGCTTTGCGTAGTGATATCGCCGCGGCCCAGATCCTCGCGCAGAAATAAACCAATGCTCGAATAGAGCGCGCCCTCGTCAAGCCAATTCACTTGAGAGCCTCCCTGAAAGCGCGGACGCCCCGTCCCCATCGCGCGCGAAGCATACTCAGAAAACTTCTTTTCACCTGAGCGCCTCCAAGACCTGATCGAGAGCGACCGTCCTCTGGGCAATATCGGCTATGCGCGCTCTCAGCTCTGCAACTTTATCGCTCGGCGCGCGGGCCACAAAGTCCGGATTAGCAAGCTGACTCTCCAGCTTGTCGGATTCCTTCTGAAGTTTGTCCTTCTCACGCGACAGCCGCGCCCGTTCCTGCGCAAAATCGATCAGCCCCTCAAGCGGCACTGCGACTTCCGCCCCTCCGGCCAGCACCGCACGCGCTGATGTCTTGGGCATTTCAACCTGACCGTCGATCGAAACCTGGGCTGCGCGGGTCAATCGAGCAATCTGATCTGAGCTCGCCGCAAATACGGACTGCAAATCGCTTTTCGCCGCAATCAGCAACTCGATGCGATCTCCGGGCTTGATGTTCATCTCCGATCGAATGTTTCGCACGCGCGAAATCAAATCGATGACCGCTTGCATCTCAGTTTCAGCGCGCTCATCAACCAGCGCCTCATCACATTGCGGATAGGCCGCCAGCATGATTGTCGGTTGCGCGTTGGCGTAAACGCGAGGGAGAAATTGCGAATGATTGACCGGTAACCTCTGCCATAACTCTTCAGTAAGATACGGCATGAATGGATGCAGCAGGCGCAGCGATTGTTCGAGGATCGAAATTAGTCGAGCCCGCGCGATGTTTCTCTCCGGCGAATCATTTTCCGCAGTTATCGTCGCCTTCGACAATTCGATATACCAATCGCAAAAGTCGTCCCAGAAAAAGTGATAGAGACTTTGAACCGCGCCGTGGAAGTCATAGGTGTCAAGTTGCGCATTCACCTCGCTGGCCGTCTTATTAAGACGCGAGAGTATCCAGCGATCGTGCAAGGGAAAATTTGCCGGACCGCCCGCAAATGCATGTTCGACCGCTTCCGCGCCCTCGGAATTCAGTAGACAGAACCGAGCGGCATTCCAAATCTTGTTGGCGAAGTTACGATACGATTCAACTTGCTTTTCGTTCCAGCGCGTGTCCGTCGATCCCACCGAGGCCAATGTCAAGCGGGTGGCATCGACGCCGTACTTATCAAACACCTCCAGCGGATCGATCCCGTTGCCTTTCGTCTTCGACATCCGCTGGCCGTGTTTGTCGAGCACCGTGCCCGTAACGTAAACGTCGTCGAATGGTTCCTTGCCAATGAACTTCAGACCCGTCATCACCATGCGCGAAACCCACAGGAAGATGATGTCCCGCGCTGTGATCAGAACCGAAGTCGGATAGAACGTTTTCAAGTCCTCCGTTTCATCCGGCCAACCCAGCGTTGAGAACGGCCACAGCGCCGACGAAAACCAGGTGTCCAGCACGTCTTCGTCCTGCTTTAACTCACCCGTCCCTGCTTTGGCTTTTGCTTCTTCGACTGAACGCGCGACGATGACATCGCCGTCTTTCGTGTACCACGCCGGAATCTGATGGCCCCACCAAAGCTGACGCGAGATGGTCCAGTCACGCAGATTCTCAAGCCAGTCTGAATAAACTTTTTCGTAAGGGACTTGCGGCACAAACCGCGGCTTCCCTTCCTGGCGCAACTTTCGGAGCGCCAGATCGCGCAACTGATCCATGCGACAAAACCATTGCGTCGAAATCAAAGGCTCCAGCACTGTCTTGCATCGTTCGCACTTTGAAATCGAGAACTCATAATCAATGACTTTCTCTAGCAGACCGAGCGATTCAAATTTCTCGATTACCAAATCACGCGCTTGATAGCGATCGAGGCCGGCGAACTCCGCGCCCGCCGCTTCAGTCATGCGCGCAAATTGATCGATCACCGTGACTTGCTCAAGGTTGTGACGCAAACCCATCTCGTAATCGTTTGGATCGTGCGCGGGCGTAACTTTCACAGCGCCACTGCCGAATTCTGATTCGACAAACTCGTCCGCAACAATAGGAATCTCACGATTCAACAGCGGCAGGATTAATTTCCGCCCAATCACCTCAGCGTATCGCTCGTCATTCGGATTCACCGCGACCGCAGTGTCGCCGAGCATTGTCTCAGGGCGCGTTGTCGCCACCGTAATCGCGCCGTCGCGATCTTTGAATGGATAGCGAAGATAGTAGAGCTTGCCCTTTTGCGGGTCGCGCAGCACTTCCAAATCCGAAAGTACCGTCTGATCGTTTGGACACCAGTTGACGATGCGATTTCCGCGATAGATCAAACCTTCGTCGTACAAGCGCACGAAGGCTTCGTACACTGCGCGCGAAAGCTCTTCATCCATGGTGAATCGTTCGCGTGACCAATCGACCGACGCCCCCTCCCGACGGATCTGTCTCATAATTTGTCCGGCATGCTCTCGTTTCCACTGCCAGGCACGCTCGACAAATTTGTCCCGGCCCAGATCATGGCGCGACAGCCCTTCCTTCTTTAACTGACGCGTTACCATCAATTGGGTCGAAATGCTGGCGTGATCGGTTCCTGGCAGCCACAGCGTCCGATAGCCGCACATTCGCTTGTGACGGGTCAGCACATCCATCATCGTGTGCTGAAGCGCGTGGCCCATGTGCAGCGAGCCGGTGACGTTCGGCGGCGGAATTACGATCGTAAAAACGGGTGCCTCAGGATTCGCATTTATCTCCGGCGCGAAATAGCCGCGCTCTTCCCAACGCGCGTAATGATGCCGCTCGGCTTCCTTTGGATCGTAGATTTTCGGGATATCAATCATTAGCTGTCAGTATGCCATCCGTTTAGAAGGGACACTTGTCCCGCCCCCATCAATCATTGACTCACTCAAAGATATGTTTTGAATTGTAAATCAATCGACGCGACTTTTCATATTGGCCGACCTAAGATCGTTTTTAACGCAGAGGACGCCAAGGTTTTCGCAGAGGACGCAGAGAAAGCGCGGTCCCTTGCGTTCCTCTGCGCCCTTTGCGAAAACCTCAGCGCCCTCTGCGGTTAAAAGAATCGTTTCGGTTTCGCGCAAATGCGAAAGGCGGGACAAGTCCCGCCTCTAAACGTTCCGGGTTTGTAGAAGTGGCCTATTTCTGTTCTTCGAGCCTTTGCTTAATCAGCAACTCCGCCAATTCAGGCACGACTTCCCAGGCGATCTCGCGCACGACTTTATCTGAAAGCTGTTCGACGACGCGACGCGCAATCGCGTCGATCGCTTCGGCAGACAATCCGCCGTTAGCCTCTGGCGCCAGCGCCGCTGACTGCTGCTCTTCAATTGCCACCGGAGGAGCGACTTCAGCAGGCGGCGGCTCAGGAAGGATCGCCCACTGTTGAGTCTCAGCTACAGTCTCGTACTCATACGAAGGCTCTGGTGAAGGTTCAGGAACCTCGACGGCCGCAACTGTTTCAGCCTCAACGGCTGGTTCAGAAACGTAGGTCTCAGGTGCTGCCGTGGTTTCCCGCACCGGCTCTTCGAGGTCAAGATCCAGAAAGAAATCTTCATCGACCGCACTGGGCTTAACGTCACTTCCCAAATCGAGAAGGCTATCGTTCAAAACATCTGTCGTGCTTGGCTGCGCCAATTGGGGTTGCTCATTCATTCCTGGGACTCCAATCGAGGATATTTCTGCAGTTTCGACATCACTCGCCCGAGAAATCATCACCGGCTCAATCTCAATCGTGTCTGCCTGCTCTGAAGTAACTGACTCAGCCGGTGAACTCGATGATTCAGCGTCGATGGGCTTAAGCTGCTGCGTATCAGCCGTCTGAAGTTCAAGAGTATCAGTACCGGGAGCGGTAGCGACCGGCCCAGCTTCCTCACGTGAGTCAGCACCGGGAGCTATAGTCAGCGGTTCATCCCCGCTCGTGACTTCATCCGTCATCTTCGCCGCCTCAACAAACACCTTCGGCTCCGGCGGAGGTTCATCGAGCGGTCGTGTCGAAGCCTCTGCTTCCGCCAGTCCCAGAGTTGAGTACTCATGCCCTGCCGGCTCTTCCTCAGTCTTCTCTCCGCCCAGCAGCGACCCCACGCGACTTATAAGTTCGCGAATTGATTGAAAAGGTTTCGTCACGACATCATCGGCGCCTGCGCGGCGCGCCTCGGCTTCGTCGAAGGGCTCGAACGAGCCCACCAGAAGCATAACAGGAATCTTGCGGAACCGCTCACTTTGTTTAATGAATTCGCAGAGTTCGTAACCGCCCACGCCCGGCATGAAGACATCAGCCAGGACCACATCAGGCGCGACCTGCTCCAACTGTTCCAGCGCGTGCTGGCCGTCAGAGACCGCCGTAACCCGCATTCCCTCATCAGTGAAGGTGAGGTCGATGACCTTCTGCACCGCCAGCGAGTCATCCGCGAGTAAAAGTTTTCTTCCGGCAAGCATTCAAAACCTTCGCCCAATCTTTAGCTCTTGCCCTTCGCCCTTCGCCCTTTGCTCTTTGCTCTTTGCGCTTTGCCCTTGGCCCTTCGCCCTTCGCCCAGCATCCGCAAGAAAACCGCGTCAAGAGTTTTATCGCTGGTCCATCGCGGCCAAGAGCTAACTCCCTCTCCCGTTGGGAGAGGGTTGGGGTGAGGGCTTAGCCAACTAAGAAGAAAAGAAAACTTCCTCCCACTTCCAGTAAGACGCCGTCACCCGGATCGATGCCTCGTTCACGCGATTCGACTACATCATGCCCTTGAGACTCGAAGCCATTTGGCTATGAGTGTTCCGGCGCAACGATCAATAAGGAATCGCATCAGACGGAAACTTGCAGCAAGTCAAGCTTGTCATGTGAGATTGCCGCATGCGCATACGCAAGACAGGCGCGAAGATCATCCGGTTCAAGATCGGGATAATCGGCGAGAATTGTTTCCGATTCTTCGCCTTGCGCCAGCAGACTCAGAATCATCTCGACTGAGATACGCATCCCGCGAATAATGGGTTTGCCGCCGAAGATCTCCAGGTTGGCCGTGATCCGTCCAAGCAGCTTTTCGTCAATCATGGCGCCTCAATGATACTACTGTCTCTCGATTCCTGTCTCCTAACTTATTAGTCCCAAACCTTACCAGTAACTTCTGGCATAGCGCCTCCCTTCTTATTTGACGAATTATCTGGCTACGCCACAGCAGCTCTTCTGATCGAATCGAGCACAGACACAATCCCGTTGGCGTCTTTATCCTTGAAGACTCCATCAAGGCCTGCGCTCGCATAATCAGTGAAGGGCGATTCATACAGGAGTGCTGCATCCATTACACCATTCTGAGTGAGATACTCAATAATCTGATTGATGAACCGAATCTGATTTGCGGTCAGAGTCTGTCGCGACAAGTAATCTCCAAATGCCTGTTTTGCCGCTTCTCTGTCAAGTCCGATGAGGTTTCTTATGAATAGACCCAGATGCTCCTGCTTACCATAAGCTCGCTCGAAATCTTCTTTCGTTCCCAGGCCGTCCGATTCAAACAGAATCCGTTCAAGCTCCGCAATATCGCTCGACGTAATTGGCACGTTCCGCTTCAATTTTTGGATTGCGATGTGGTTCTCGTGTTCCTTTAGAAAGTGCATGACCTTCTTTTGGTACTGCTTAATATTCACGGCAGAGCCGATTGTGCCGAATTCAACCTTGCGAATCTCGCCTAGCTCATCTTCAAAATCCGTGTAAATCAGCTTCCGCTGTTTCTTGTCCATGAATTTCACAAGATCACGCAGCCGCCTGCGGACATCTTCAAGCATCGGCAGGGTTATGTCCGCCCAGTACTCGTCCTGTTGCAAATCCAAAATTAATTCCATCTGTTCGTTAACCATCGGGATAGTTCGTTTCTCTTCCAGCCGGCTAGCGATCTCCTTCACGTTATCGCGAAGTTTGATGAACGATTCATCCTTTGTGAGAACGGCCAATTGAAGCTTGAGCATTAGCAGGTCAAATCGCTTCGCCGTCTCGTCTTCAGGATCCAATTCATTCGGCAGTCCGGCGAGAACAAAATCAAGTTCTTCAAATTCGTCC
>QHXG01000254.1 GCA_003222845.1 Acidobacteriota bacterium
TTCCCGATTCAAACCTCCTCTGTCAATGTAGAACAGGCTGCCAGCCTGTCCTTCAACGCATGGAACAGGCTGGCAGCCTGTTCTACATGATCGATCCTCGCTGTTAGCTTGCAACTCGCACACGTCAACCGGCAGTTACGCAATGCACATCGCTGAGTACGGCTGACTCTTCTGGAGAAAAGAAACTGCAAGATAATGCCCGCTCGGCGGCAGTGTCAAGCGGGCACTTTGCGAAGCTTTTTGAAACCGCGTACAGTGTGCTGACGTAGTACGATGTTGACCTGGCGCTCTGGTTCTGCGTGTATGCGAGCGTCCGTTCGCCGAAAACCCCAGTTAAATGTCCGAGGAGCACTTTAGATGTCGAATCACTCGCTTCGTTCAGCTATCCAAGCGCATACGCTGTTACTGTTGTTCTTGTTAGGCTGCGGTATTGTCGCGGCGCAAACACCGAGTCCGACGCCGGTCAATCCGGCCACGCGGCCGCCGGGAGAACAGACTCAACCGCCGACCGCGCCACCGGCCACTCAGCAACCAACGCCGCAAACCCCGCCGGGTGCAGAGGCTGTTCCCGCGCCGTCACCGACTCCGGTCCAGCCGTCGATGCAGGAGCCGCGCGAGCCTAATTTTCCGCAGGTGCAGCCGCAGGCTATTCCGCCGCTGCCCGACCTGACGCGCATAGGTATATTGAGCAGCAACGTGTTGACCTTGTCACTCAATGATGCGATTCGCAAGGCCTTACTGAACAATAACGACATCGAAGTCGCGCGTGACGACGTACGCTTTGCCGAGCAGCAACTGCGCTCGCTCCAGGGCGTGTATGAGCCGATTTTCAGCGTGACGCCTCAAATCATTCAGAACATAACTCCGCAGCAGAGTTCGCTGGGCGGTTCGGGTTCGTCCGGAAAGACCAAGACCACGATACTCAATCTCAGCCCGTCGATAACGAAATCATTCGAAAAGGGCGGCGGGATCTACACGCTGTCATTTGCCAACAGCCACACGAATACCAGTAATAGTTTCAGTCTGATTAATCCGTATTACTCATCGAATCTTTCGCTACAGATTACTCAACCACTGCTGCGCAATCGATCTATCGACAGCAACCGGCATCTGATTCGAATCCAGAAGAAGCGTCTGGAGCAGACCGATTCAGATTTCCGCCAGCGGACGATACAGATAATCTCGCAGGTGCAGGCGGCCTACTGGAATCTGGTGTTCGCGCTGCGGAACCAGCAAAACCAACTCGATAGTCTCAACCTCGCGCGTCAGAACATGCGCAACATCGAAGCTCAAATCGCCGCTGGGGCAAAGGCTCCGCTTGATCGCGCTCAAGTGCAGACCGATATCGCAACTCGCGAAACGAATCTATTTGTGGCCACGCAAAATGTTTCGGTGGCCGAGAATAGTCTGAAGCAACTGATGCTCCGCGATCCAAACATGCCAGAGTGGACAGCGCAAATCACGCCCACCGATCAACCCGCATTTGATTTGTCGCCGGTTGATTTGAAGTCTTCGCTTGACGAAGCCCATAAGAATCGACCGGAGTTGGGGCGCCTGAATCTTCAAAAGGACATCAATGCCGTTGATATCCAGTACTACAAAAATCAGACTCTGCCGCAAATGGATATTCAATCGACCCTGGCAACGACCGGTCTTGCCGGAACGGCGCTCGGGCTGCCGGCCGGCACCCAGGTGCCTTTGATCTCCGGGAGTTCGAGCGTCAGTTCCAGCGCGTTCTTGTTATCGCAGATTCAGGACATCCAAAGAAGGGCGGGCTTTCCGGTGTCGGCGGTGCCAACCGTGCCCGCGAGTGGCGCGCCCACGTACCTCATCGGAGGATATGGACAGGACCTGCGCAATCTGTTGACTTTTGGCACGCGTAATATCACCGTGGGCGTCGCCATCTCTTTCCCGATTCATAACAAGACGGCCGAAGCCAACCTCGCCGGCGCCCGGATTCAGAGAGAACAGCTGCAAGCCTCTTACCGTTCGCAGGATCAAGCGATCGAGATGGACGTTCGCAACGCAGCACAGGCAGTCGACACGGCGCAAAAACGCGTCATTGCGTCAAGGCTCGCCAGAGAGAGCGCCGAACAGCAATTAACCGGCGAGCAGAAGCTTTATGAGGTCGGCCGCTCGACTACATTTCTCTTGTTGCAGAGACAGAATGAACTCACGACGGCCCGAACTAACGAGTTGCAAGCGCAGACTGATTACAATAAAGCCCTCGCCGACTTGCAGCGGGCCACGGCCGCCACCCTTCGCATCAACAACGTTGTGGTCGAGAACCCAGTGAAGCCGTAAGCCATTGCCGATTGTTGATTGCCGATTGCCGATTCTCGCCATGTATACTAAAAGGACGCTGGAAATTGGCAATCGAAAATCGGCAATTGGCAATGAAAATCTCTGCCACGATCATCACCTTCGACGAAGCTGAAAATATTCGGGCCGCGTGTGAGTCGGTTGCCTGGGCTGACGAGATTCTGGTGATCGATTCTGAATCAACAGACGCGACCCGCGAAATCGCGGCGGAGTGCGGTGCGCGAGTAATAGTTAATGCGTGGCCGGGCTTCGCTGCACAGAAGCAATTCGGTGTCGATGCCGCCAACCATGACTGGATTTTCAGCCTCGATGCAGACGAGCGTGTTTCGCCGGAATTACTAGACTCGATCAAAAGACTGCCTGATATCGATGAGTCTCAGTTGGCCGACGGCTATCGCGTTGCGCGGAGGGCCTTTTATATGGGCCGATGGATTCGCGGCGGCGGTTGGTACCCGGATTTTCAACTGCGGCTTTTCAATCGCAGACGCGGAGGTTGGAGCGATCGGCTCATCCACGAATCCGTGACGATGAACGCGGGCGCGCGCGTCGAGACACTTAAGGGCGAACTGCTGCACTACTCAATGAGGGACTCGGCTCATCACCAGCGCATGATCGAGGAACGGTATGCGCCTCTAGGCGCGCGTCAGATGTTGCGCGACGGCAAGCGCACAACGCGGGTCCGGATTTCAGTCGCGGGGCCGTTGGCCTTTCTTCGTAGTTTTGTGTTGAAAGGCGGCTGGCGCGACGGTGGCGCGGGATTTGCGATTGCCAAATTTGCTGCGCGCCACGCTGCGCTCAAACACTCAATCCTCTACGACCTTCAAAGTCAGAACCGCCTGCGGTAGCGGGCGGTTTATGGTTGATTTTCTACTCGCTGATTTAGAGGTTAGAGATCAACCGCCCGCTACCGCAGGTGGTTCTGACACCGTGTTACAATATCCCCCCGAATGAATCTGCCGGCCATCGAGAACGCGACAGCCCTACAACTGCCGATCGCTTGTACGTTAATGGCCGTGCTCGGAGCGATGATCGGCAGCTTTCTCAACGTCGTCATTCACCGCTTGCCGCTTGAACAATCAATCGTCTTCCCCAATTCAAATTGTCCGAAGTGTCGCAAGCCTATCAAACCATACGACAACATTCCGATTCTGAGTTTCCTGGCCCTCCGCGGACGATGCCGCTCTTGCGGAGCGAGAATTTCTCCTCGCTACCCGGCGGTGGAAGCTCTTACTGCCGCGCTGTTTGCGGCGGTGACCTGGCATGACGGTTTATCGTTCGCTTTGGCTTTCGATCTCGCGTTCACGGCTTCGCTTGTCGCTCTTGTTTTCATCGATGCCGAAAACATGATTCTACCTAACGCGATCACTTATCCGGGCATCCTGTTTGCGCTAATCACGCGCCTGGTTGTTCCCTATCTCACAGGGTCTACGCATTTTGAGGATCTGCCTCAACTTATCTCAATTCTTCCCGCGCGACTTCCACTCGGCGCGGTTTCGCTCATCGGCGCGTTGATCGGAGCCGTGGCCGGCGGCGGCTCGCTCTGGTTGATGGGGTTTCTCTGGGAAAAGGTGCGCGGCGTCGAAGCGATGGGCTTCGGCGATGTGAAGATGATGTTGATGGTGGGAGCCTATTTGGGATGGCGACTCACCATCCTCACGATTCTGCTGGCGGCTTTTACCGGTTCGCTGGCGGGTGTCGCGGTGATGCTTCAGCGCGGTCAACGAAATATGCAGATGATGCTGCCATTCGGAATCTTTCTCGGGATTGGTTCAATAGCGTCGCTGTTAATTGGGACGCGCCTGATTGAATGGTACGCCTCGCAGTTCAGCTGAATTAATATGCAGAGCAGCCGTCTTCAAATTTGGCTCACGATACTAGCGGCCATCTTCCTGCTGGGCACAGTGATGAGTTTTGCCGTCTTTGCACTGGCGCCCGACACGGCGATTGTCTATCGGCCATTTCTTTTGACGACTTTCGTCGTCACGCTGTTTATTAGCATGGTTTGCATTGCCTGGCTCCTGCGCGGCTTACTTCGTCCTTACAGCCAACTGATCGGCGAGGCCAAACGCGCGCCGGTCGCGCACTCCGGCAAGACGCAGAACGAAGCTGCTTTTGTGCTGGAAACTTTTCAGTCCGTCATTGCCCAGCTTCAGGCCCAGCGGCAAGAACTCGAACGGTTAAGTGAGCAAGCCAGCGCCCGCGCGGATTCGGCTGAGCGCTTCAGCGAACGCATCGTGGCCAGTATGCCTACCGGACTGATCGCCTTCGATGCTTCGGGAAATGCCACAGTCATCAATACGCCGGCGCGAAATTTATTTGACGATGAAGAGCATCTTCCGGGTGAACATACGCGTGCGATCTTCGCGAACGTGCCGGCTCTGGCAGAAATGGTCGAGGCCTGCCTGGCCAGCGGTCGCATCTATCGTCGCGAAGAGATTGAAGCAAGCAACGGATCGGGACAGCCGAAGCGTCTGGGCGCGACGGTCGCCCCTATAGATCCCAGCGAGTCAGGGTCGCGCGGAGCATTATGCCTGATAACCGACATAACCGAAGTCACGCGTCTGCGCGAACAGGTAGCGCTAAAACGAAATCTCGAAAGCCTGGGCGAGATGTCCGCCGGCTTGGCGCATGAATTCAAGAATGCGATGGCCGCGTTGCATGGCTATGCGCAGTTTTTGCAAAGCATCGACCACGATGTAGAAGGGAAAGCCGCGGCGGACGCCCTGTTACAAGAGGTGAGAAGTCTCTCGGAGATGATTACTTCCTTCCTGAACTTTGCGCGCCCGCAGCCGCTACAACTTGACGACGTTTCATTGGATGAACTGATTCAGGAGTGTGAGCGTGACTTGAAACCTTTACTTGAAGAGCAACGGATCGACCTGGTTTCGAAAGGTCCTTCCTCGGCGCAAAGGCAGAGGCTCGAAGTGCGTGCCGACGCGCGGCTGCTACGTCAGGCGCTCTCAAACTTGCTGCGAAATGCCGCCGAAGCGATTCCTGATCGCCAAGCGGATCGCAGAGTCACAGTCGAGGCGTCAATCGAAATCGATCAGGGCAAACAATGGGCGACAATCTCAATACATGATACCGGACCGGGTATCCCAGCGTCCGATCTGCAAAAGATTTTCATCCCCTTCTTCACCACGAAATCAAAAGGGCACGGCGTTGGCTTGGCCCTGGCCCATCGCGTAATTACGCAGCACGGTGGCACTCTTACCGCTGATAATGCGCGCGACGGCGGCGCCGTCTTCACGATCAAGCTTCCACTTTAAGAAGAGCACCGATCGTGATTTGGGAAACTTACTCCCCAGCGCGCTCTTTGATCTTATTGAGCATCCCCTGCAGCTCTTTTGTCCGAGTAGTAGTCATCTCGGCGAGGCAGAAATTGTATTCGAATGTGACCGCACTGCCCCCTCCGCTGAATTCACTCTCGTAATCACAGTTTGCGTCCCGGTACTTGATCCACGCCTGCTGGGCAGTCCTCAACTTCAACTCCCATTTCTTGTCACCCATTTTCGACACGAGCTGCCGATAAGTCTTGTTGAGTTCGAGGTCAGCCTCGCTCAGTTTCTTTGCGCTACAGTCAACCAGGTCAGCGGTGACGCCACTTTCATAAGCTTTTGCACAGGGGTCTGGTTTCTTCTGTCCTTGCGCGAAGCCACTCAAAGCGATGAAGAGACTCGCGATTATCAAAGCGCTCGAGGTAAGAGCTTTCATGACCTGCCTCCAATTCTGATTTAACTTTACAATCGTAAGACTGCCCAACGTCAGAGGCGACGCGGGCGCGGCGATTATATCCAACTTTCGATTCAATCAATCAAGTTAAGAAAGAGGCTATCCGCGCTCCGGTCCAACGATTGTTGTTGGGCGGCCCCGTATTTAGAGACTGATTTTAATCTCCTTGTTTCTCGCTCGCCTTCGCGAAACTTCGTAACCATTTCTTCAGACGATCAATCGCATTTCGGATGTCACCCTTTATCAACCAGAGATTGTAAAAAAATGAGACGGCAAAGCCGACGAGAAATACTCGAATCGCCCACCATTGGGCGGCATCACGAAATTTCAATGGGGCAGTATCTTGAGGCTGCACTTGGGCGGCATCTTGAATCTGGGGGAAAGCCAATAATAAGAACGTCCACGCAGCCAAAACTGCCGGATAGATTACACCGGCGGCGAGCGGTTCATTAATCAAGAGAGCAACTCCGGGAGGACGCTTTGTAAATTGCCCATCCTTAATTCGCAGGTCATTTTCAAGCTCTATTCCAGCCCTTATAAGATAGGTGCATTTCTTAATTCCGTAGAGTTCATAAAAGAATAACCCAAGTGTGACGATGAACCCGAAGGCCCCAATAGGTCGAAAGAGGGGCTGTATAAACTTTATCTTTGCTTGGTCAGTTACCAGAAGAAATACCCCAGTTCCAGTCGCCAGAGGCAGAAACCCCAACAGTTTCGCCCGAAAATCATCGATTGAACGATAGCTATTACACAGTTGTTCATAAACCTTGAGTAGTTCGTCTTGAGGGCTTGCCATGGATTAACCTCCACCAATGTCAATTGGGATGCTGCCAAGTGACGCCCAACGGTTGAGTTGACGCGGCGGCGCGATTTCATTCAAGCATCGCCGGATAAGTCTTCATGCGAAACACGCTCCCGCCGCTCGCGTCCAACGATTTGTTCGGTGGCGCAGCCGTCGCCGCCACTCCCGCTACGACCGCTCCGCAGCGTCTCTCGGTCGGAGCTCGTCTGCATCAGGCGCCTCAAAGAGGCGGACCCATTCGCGCAGCCGCTCCTCGTCAATGCGGAAGGTCTCCTCCGGCAAATCCGCGTTGCGCCGCGCCAGCCGGTTCAAGAGCTCGCCCTCCGACACTTCCGTGTAATACAACTCGCTGCGCGCCCCAAGTTCGGCCGCCCGCCCTCGGAACGATTCGCGCTCGTCGCGACTCCAGAAGCCGTACTCCAAGATG
>QHXG01000255.1 GCA_003222845.1 Acidobacteriota bacterium
TCAGGATAAACGCTTGAAGACCATCGCTTTAGTGAACCCGGCTATCGAACGTGCTCCACGGTTTTGATCGTCAGTGTGGGATAAAACCGCTCTGATTCGGGGCGATGGTTCGCGGATATTTGGGTTCGGGTGCAGTTCTTGAACTTGGGCGGCACGCAGCCATCTCAGACCTGCGAGATTGATGCGGGAGTTCTCGACGGCTCTTTGTGAATTCCGCGAGCGCGGCCGAACCATTCCTGAAATCTCTCAAAGTAAAGATAAACCACCGGCGTCAGATATAGAGTCAGCACCTGCGAAACGATCAGTCCGCCGACGACCGCGAGGCCTAATCCTCTGCGCGCTGATGCGCCTGCGCCCCAGCCGAGCGCGATCGGCGACGTTCCCATTAACGCGGCCATGGTCGTCATCATGATCGGACGAAAGCGCACCACGCAGGCCTGGTAAATCGCTTCGCGAGCTTCCCTTCCCCGGCTGCGCTGCTCTTCCAGCGCAAAGTCGATCATCATGATCGCGTTCTTCTTAACGATGCCGATCAGCATGATCAATCCGACGAAGGCATAGATATCAAGCTCGCGCTTAAAGATTAAAAGCGTCAGGAGCGCCCCCAATCCCGCGGATGGCAAACCCGAAAGAATTGTGAGTGGATGGATGAAACTCTCGTAGAGAATTCCCAGCACCAGATAGATGACCAGAACGGCAATACCCAGCAGCAGGGTCAGATTTTGTAAAGACGATTGAAATACCTGCGCGGTCCCCTGAAACGTAGTGGTAACGGTGCCCGGCAACGCCTGCTTTGCGAGCGTCTGGATTTGCGCGGTTGCCTGGCTCAGAGAGACGCCGGGCTTCAAGTTAAACGAGATCGTCGTGGCCGGCAGTTCGCCGAAATGATTGACCTGCATCGCGCCCACGGTCCGTGAGAATTTGGCGACCGCGCTGAGCGGAACCAACCGGGCGTTTGCTGAGGTGACATAAAGTCGCGAGAGCGCGGTGGGATCCTGCTGAAACTCAGGCTTAACTTCCAGTATTACCTGGTACTCATTGGTTGCAGTGTAGATTTGCGAGAGCTGCCGTGAACCAAAGGCGCTGCCGAGCGCCGATTGAATCTGCGCGATAGTAACACCCAAGGCCGAGGCCTGCTTACGATCTATGTCAACGTTCATCTGCGGCGTGTTGAGCTGCAAGTTGCTGTTGACATCCTGAAGGATGGGCATCTCTCGCATTTTTCTTTCCAAAATCGGCGCCGCTTCATAGAGATCGCTGGTATTCATGCCCTGTAGAGTGACGTTATAAAGCGCTCGACCGCCAAAACCGCCGATGCTGATCGAGGGTGGATTCTGAATGAAGACGCGCAGGCCCGGCTCGTGCGAAAGTTTGGGGCGCAGTTCTTCAGCGATCTCATCGGCGCTGAGTTTGCGCTGATTTATCGGTTTGAGCCCAATGAAGATGGTGCCGTTATTGCCGCTCGCATTTCGGCCGCCTGAACCAACGGTCGAGGCAAACGCCTGCACGTTCGGATCCTTGCGAATGATCTCAGCGATGACGTTCTGGTGCTGGATCATGTCGTCGAGAGCTATACCTTGCGCGCCTTCAGTGCTGCCGATCAGCAAACTGCTATCACCGCTCGGAATGAATCCTTTGGGCACAATCGTGAAGAGATAGACCGTCACTCCGGCCAAGACCGCCATCACGAGGATGGTCAGAAACGAATGCGCCAGCACGCGTTGCAGCGTCCATTCGTAAGCGTGCAGGACGCGGTTGTAGATGCCTTCGGTGAACCCCCACCAACCCCGTCGTCGCGCGTGGCCAGCCTCGTCGTGGAGCGCGCTCTCGCGAATCATTCCGGCCTTGAGCAAGCGACTGGCGAGCATCGGGGTGAGCGTCAGTGAAACCAATCCGGAGACGAGAATCGCTACGCTAATCGTAATGGCAAACTCGCGAAACAAACGGCCCAGGATTCCTCCCATGAAGAGGACCGGGATGAAAACAGCGACCAGCGATACGGTCATCGACACAATCGTGAAGCCGATCTCGCGGGAGCCCTTGAGCGAAGCTTCCATTACGTCTTCGCCCATCTCGATGCGACGCACGATGTTTTCGAGCATGACGACCGCATCGTCGACTACGAAACCAACGCACAAGGTCAGCGCCATCAACGAGAGATTGTCCAGGCTGAAATGCAACAGGTACATCACGGCAAATGTACCGACGATCGAAGTGGGCAATGCCAGCGTGGGAATAATCGTGGCCCGGATATTTCTCAGGAACAGGAAAATAACCATGACCACCAGCGCCATCGCCAGCAATAGAGAAAACTGTACGTCATCCACTGAGTTGCGGATCGAGATCGAACGATCGTTGAGCACGTCGAGATTGACCGAGGCCGGCAACTGCTGGCGAAACTGCGGCATGAGCGCCCGAATGGCATCGACGACGGCCACAGTGTTGGTCCCGGGCTGGCGCTGGATAGTCATGGTTACGCTGCGCCGGCCGTTGAACCAGCTCGCCACTTTGTTGTTTTCGACGCTGTCGATTACGTTTGCGACCTGCTTCAAACGGACCGGCGCGCCGTTGCGATAGGCCACGATCAAAGGACGGAACTGGGCCGCATTCATGAGTTGCCCATTCGTCTGCAGCGTCAGGTTCGTGTATTTGCCGTAGAGAGAGCCGGTGGGCGTATTGGGATTTCCGTTCGAGATCGCCGAGGCAACCTGATCGACTCCGATGCCGAGATCGGCAAGCGCCTGGGGATCCATCTGCACCCGCACCGCGTACTTCATGGCGCCGTAAACCTGTACTTGCGATACGCCTTCGACCATCGAAATGCGTTGCGCAATCAGCGTCTCGGCAAATTCATCGACCTGCGGCAGAGACAACACGTCTGAATTCAGCGAGAGGAAAAGAATCGGGCTGTCGGCAGGATTTACTTTTCGCAGGCTGGGCGGCGTTGGCATGTCCGGCGGAAGCTGCGGCAGCGCCGCGGAGATCGCGGTCTGCACATCCTGCGCGGCGGCGTCGATGTTCCGGCTGAGGTTGAATTGCAAAGTTACCGAAGTCGACCCCTGAGAGTTACTCGAATTGATCGAATCGATTCCGGCAATGCCCGAGAATTGTCGTTCCAGCGGCGTAGCCACGGAGGCCGCCATGGTCTCGGGATTAGCTCCTGGTAAACTGGCGTTGACGCTGATCGTCGGATAGTCAACCGTCGGCAGATCACTCACCGGAAGCGCGCGATAGCCAAGCAGGCCGAACAGCACAAACGCAACCATCACCAACGTCGTGGTGATCGGCCGATTAATGAAGAGTTCCGAGATGCCGTGCCTCGGAGTCGCCGGCTCTGCTTTTCGTGGGGAATCGGATTGGTGCTGTCTATCTTTCACATTGACCTACAGATCATTACGCGCTGAGGGTGATCTCTCTTAGAAATGACGTCGGATCGAGTATCTTCAGATGCCGAAACCGTTGCTGGAAATCACGGCTCTCTTCCGTGTCCCACCTCATCAAATCCAGCAAATCATTATCACGCGTTACCAGAAAGTTTGCGCCGGTAGCGATCGCAAGATTCAGGTACGCCTCATCGGCTGCGTCGCGCGGAAATCTGATTCGCCTCGGTACATTGCGAAACAGATTCCCTTTGAACAGTAGCAAATCGATCAATTGGCTCACCTTTTCGTCTGTTATCAGCGAGAACTCTTGACGTAACTCTGAGCGTGACAGTACATCTCGCAACTCGCTTAAGGTTTCTCGGCTAACAGCCAAAGAAAACAAGCTTTCCCGCTCGAAGAGTTCCAAACATCGCGCCGCCGGTCCGCTCTTCTTAATGAGGGCTTGCAGGAATATTACACAATCAAAAACAACCAGGGGCTTAGGCACGACGCTGCCTTCTAACCTCGCTTACGGCGCTCTCAATTTTCTTATCGATCTCCTCGTCCGATAAGCCCCTTTCTATTACTTGCTGTTGCACATCGGCAAACAACTCTCGCAGGGATGGTGCTTCGGCGGCTTTGGCCAATGTTTCCAATGCGAACTCCTCAACGTTCTGACCCCGGATGCCAGCTCGAGCGGCAATTCTTTGTTCAAGGTCGGTAGGAATGGTGATTGTAGTGCTCATCATTGTCGCTCCTAATCATAAAATTCTCGATGATCATAACGCCCGCAGAACGGCGCAGCAATGCGTAACGTGCACGGATCCCTTTTTTCACGCTGGAACAGTGCTGGTTCCTTCGTCTCGCTCTTCACGTCTACGTCTGAACCAATCCTGAAGACGTTCGAAATACAAATACACCACCGGCGTCAAATACAATGTCACCACCTGCGACACGCACAAGCCGCCAACGACAGCCAATCCCAAGCCGCGTCGCGAAGCTGCGCCGGCGCCCCAACCGAGTGCAATCGGCAACGTTCCCATCAGCGCGGCCATCGTGGTCATCATGATGGGGCGAAACCTGATCAGGCAGGCTTGAAAGATCGCTTCTTCCGCCGGCTTCCCATCTTCGCGCTGGGCCGTCAGGGCAAAATCAATCATCATGATTGCGTTCTTTTCGACGATGCCGATCAGCATGATCAAGCCTACGAAGGCGTAGACGTCCAGCTCGCGTCCAAAAATCAAAAGCGTCAACAACGCTCCCAGTCCCGCTGACGGCAAGCCCGATAGAATGGTGAATGGGTGAATGAAACTCTCGTAGAGAATTCCCAGAACGAGATAGATCACCATCACGGCAACCAGCAGCAACAAGGTGAGGTTCTGCAAAGACGATTGAAAGATTTGCGCTGTTCCCTGAAGGCTGGTCGTGATCGATCCCGGCAAGGTCTGCTTTGCCAACTCCTGCACTTTGTCCGTCGCATCGCTCAACGAAACGCCCGGGCGCAAGTTGAACGAAATAGTTGCCGATGCCAGTTGCCCGAGGTGATTGACGAGCAAGGGACCCACACTGCGCGACAGGGTCGCCACCGTGCTCAGCGGCACCAAACGAGTCTGCGCGCTGGTTGTCGTCCCCGGTCCCGACGCAGTCGTCACCCCGGTCAACGCCTGGGTTGGTGTAACTATGCCAAGTGAAGGCTGCGCGAGCGCTGAGCCAGGTTGCGCCACAAGTGTCTGCGCGAGCGTTGGGCTTGAGCCAGCCGCGCTCGGAATGGCGTGAATGTATAATCGCCCCAGAGCTTCAGGGTCCTGTTGATATTCCGGCTTCACCTCCAGGATCACCTGATATTCATTCGACGTGGCGTAGATTGTCGAAATCTGGCGCGTGCCATAAGCGCTATTCAGAGCATCCTCGATTTGCTGCGCCGTAATGCCGAGCGCCGAAGCTTTGTCGCGATCGATATCGACGTTGAGCTGCGGGTTCTTGATCTGAATGTCGCTCGCCACGTCCAGCAATTGCGGCAAAGCTGCGATCTTACGCTCCAACACTTCAGCATTGCGGTAAAGTTCATTTCGATCCGGCCCCTGGAGCGTTAGCTGATACGGACTCTTCGTCACCTGGCCGCCAACCTGTACCAGCGGCGGATTCTGCAAATAAATTCGCATGCCGGGAACGTTGGCGAGCTTTGGACGCAACGCCTCAATGATCGTCTCGACGCCCTGTTGCCTTTGAGACAGCGGCTTCAAGAGAATCAGAATGTTGCCGGTGTTGCTGGCGGCGCTGATATCGCTCTCGCCAACCGTCGACAATACGCCGGAGACATTCGGGTTGGCCCGAACAATATCGACGATTTGCTGCTGATGCCGCGACATCTCGTCGAACGAGATACCTTCAGCAGCTTCGGTGTAACCAATAATGCGGCTCGTATCGTCGTTGGGAATGAAACCTTTGGGAATTATATAAAAGAAGAAGATGGTGATGACGAATAAAACTCCGCAGATCAGGATTGTGAGAGCGCGATGCTCCAGCGCGAGTTGCAGCGTCCAGCGATAACCTCCGACCAACCATTCGTAAGCGTGCTCGGTCTTCTGCCACCAAGTGCCCTTCGGTGGCTCGATTCGATCAGGATGTGCATCGCTCTCTTCTGCACCTTCCCTGACGGTCGGGTTTCCGCCAGGCGTTTGGGCTGTTGACAGCGGCTCGCGTCCATGATCATGGCGATGGCCGCTGAACGTCTTGAGGATGCGGCTACAAAGCATCGGGGTCAGACTCAGCGAGACAAATCCCGAAACCAAAATGGCGACGCTAATTGTGACTGCGAATTCGCGAAATAGCCGTCCCAGTATGCCGCCTAAAAACAGCACGGGAATAAACACCGCCACCAGAGACACAGTCATCGACACGATCGTGAAACCAATCTCGCGCGAGCCCTTCAATGCCGCTTCCATCGCGCCTTCGCCATCTTCCATGCGCCGCACAATGTTCTCCAGCATTACCACTGCGTCATCCACGACGAATCCTACGGACAGTGTCAAGGCCATCAGCGATAGGTTGTCGAGACTGAAGCCAAGCAGATACATCACGGCAAACGTGAAGACGATCGATGTCGGCAGCGCCAAAGTGGGAATGATCGTGGCCCTTACGTTGCGCAGAAACAGAAAAATGACGAGTACGACCAGCGCGATTGCCAGCAACAAAGAGAACTGCACGTCGTTGACTGATTCGCGAATGGATTCAGATCGATCGTACAAAACGTCGAGCTTGATCGATGCCGGCAATTGCTGCCGAAACGCCGGCAATAAATTGCGAATCGCGTCCACGACGGCAACCGTATTAGTTCCCGGTTGGCGCTGGATTGTTAGCGTGACGACTTGTTGGCCGTTGTAGCGGCTGGCGAGTCTGTTGTTCTCGACGCTGTCGATAACATCACCGAGATCTCTGAGCGTCACCGGCGCGCCGTTGCGGTAAGCGATAATCAACTGCCGATAGCTTTCCGCGTCCATCAGTTGGCCGTTCGCTTGCACCGTAAGGTTCTGATGAATTCCGTAGAGCGTGCCGACCGGCAGATTGGTATTGCCGCGCTGCAGTGCGGTCGCGACGTCGTCAATGCCGATGCCGCGGCTCGCCAGCGCCGACGGATCGAGTTGCGCGCGCACGGCGTACTTCTGTTCACCGGTAACCAAAACCTGTGCGACGCCGCTGATGGTTGAAAGTCTCTGCGCCAACGAAGTATCCGCAAATTCGTTTACTTTCGAGAGCGGCAGCGTCGGCGAACTGACCATCAAATAGACGATTGGCTGATCGGCGGGATTTACCTTCTTCAAAGTCGGCTGGCTCGGCATCCCCGGTGGCAGTTGACGCGCCGAAGCCGAAATCGCGGTTTGCACATCCTGTGCGGCCGCGTCGATGTTACGGCTCAAATCGAACTGCAGCGTGATTTGCGTGTTGCCGAGCGTGCTGGTTGAACTGACCGTATTCAATCCGGCAATCGTCGAGAACTGTCGCTCGAGCGGAGTGGCCACCGACGAGGCCATCGTTTCGGGGCTCGCTCCGGGAAGCCCGGCGCTGACTTGAATTGTGGGATAGTCGACGTTGGGCAAATCGCTCACGGGCAACGAGCGATAGCCGATAAAACCAAACAGCACGATGCCCGCCATGATGAGCGTGGTCGTAATTGGTCGTTGGATGAAAAGTTCCGACATTAGCCCGTTATGTCGTCAGTAAGAGAATTTCGTGTTCGTTTAAGCCAAATATTGAAAATTGAAAATTTGGTATTGCTCAGTCTTCATCGCTAAGTAGCGGATCCCTGGGTGGCAACTGCGCTCTTTTTGTTCTCTTTAGCGGTGACGATTGATTGGGCTATGATGTTGCAGAGTTGATGGCATTCATCCAGGAGTTCGCCCATCCGTTGCTCCGGAAGCATTTCGGTCTTGATAATCAAGCGAATCCAGGTACGCGACTCGCGCAACTC
>QHXG01000256.1:0-1123 GCA_003222845.1 Acidobacteriota bacterium
CTTCCAGACCACGCACAATTAGACTCTTGCGCCAACGCAAGCTTTGACCCGGCTGCGTCAGGCGCAAGTCAGGAAAGCGACGAAACAGAGTTCTCAACGCAATTTGTCCCTCCAAACGCGCGAGTGCAGCGCCGACGCAGAAGTGCGCGCCTTGCCCAAAGGCCAGGTGCTTATTCGGCTCGCGGGTGATGTCAAAACTATCCGGATCGCTGAATTGGGATTCATCGTGATTCGCCGAACCTAGCATGCCCAACACTATATCCCCCTGCGAAATATTCTCAGACCCTATGCACGTATCTTCGCGCGCAAACCGCACCGAGGCCATATCAAGGGGACTGGTGTAGCGCAGGAGCTCCTCGATGACTGGTTCGCTCAGCGCCGGGTTGCGCTCAAACTGGCCCCGCTGCTCGGGATGCTCAATCAAAGCCAGCGTGCCATTGCCGATCAGGTTCACAGTGGTCTCATAGCCGGCTATCAAGAGCAGGGTCATCGTGGCAATCAGCTCATCTTCGCTCAGTTTGTCTCCGGCCTCCTCGGCTTGAATCAGCGCCGTGACCAGATCATCGCGCGGTTGCGTCCGGCGCTGTGCAATCAGTTTGCGCAGATGACGGACGAGCAGCCATTGGTCTGGAACAGCGCGCAAGACCCCAGGCAGATTGGAGGCTGAAAGACTGGTCCGCGACAAGTGATGAAATCGAAGACGGTCCTGCGGGGCTATCCCAAGTAACTCCGAAATGACGTTGAGCGGGAGCGGCAACGCATATCCGCTCATCAACTCCATCCGTCCGTTGACTGCCGCCGCATCCAGCAGTTCGTCGCACGCGCGTTCAACCTGCTCCCGCATTCGTTCGATCAATCTGCGGGTGAATGCCTTTTGCACCAGCGCCCGCAAGCGCAGGTGATCGGGGCCGTCCATGTTCAGCATGTGACGCGTCAGCGGTCCGGCGAGGCGATGCAGCCAACGCGTCTTGGGAGGCCAATCTTTCACGAATCGCTCATCCTTGAGGACCGTCAGTACATCCCCGTAGCGCGTGACCAGCCAGGCTGCCGACCCGAGGAACTTTGTGCGGCAAACGGGGGCCTCAGCGCGCAAGCGAGCGTAGAAGGGATACGGGTTGGCCTT
>QHXG01000256.1:1162-15175 GCA_003222845.1 Acidobacteriota bacterium
TTGAGCATGTGAAACAAACACGACGACTAAGAGCCCTGCTGAAAATGGCGCTCCCCAAGCCTAACCCCTTCACTGTGGCGCCACTTCATATTCCGGTTTCGGCACGCCCTTAAGCCAATGATCGAACCAGCCGACGATGTGCTGCAAGCGCTCGATGCGATGCCAGGGTTGGCCTGAGCGTGAAAGCTCGTGCGTCTCGTTGGGGAAGCGCACCATCACGGTGGGTATCTTTCGATACTTGAGCGCGCGAAACATCTCTTCACCGCCCGCGTAGGTAGGCGTGCGCCAATCCGCTTCGCCGAGAATCAACATCAGGGGCGTTTTCACATTATTGATGTAAGTAATCGGCGAGCGGGCCTTGTAATCTTCGGGATCTTCGAAGGGCGGCGCTTTAAACCAGGTTGGTTGGAACAGAGTGAAGTCGGCGGTGTACCACCAATCGGACCAGCTCGCGATATCGCGTTGCGAAACGGCGGCCGCGAAACGAGTCGTCTGTCCGATGGTCCAATTGGTGAGCAAGCCGCCGCCGCTGCCGCCAGTCACGCCCAGTTTCTTTTCGTCGATGTAACCGCGCTTGATCAATTCATCCACGCCGGCCATCAAATCTTTGTAGTCGTCGCCGGGATAGTGATACTGAATGATGTTTCCGAACTCCTGGCCATACGTAGTGCTGCCACGCGGATTTGGATACAGCACGACGTAACCCTTCGCGGCCATCCACTGAAATTCATGATCGAAGATGTAACCGTAGGCTGCGTGCGGTCCGCCGTGGATGTTGAGGATGAGTGGGTACTTCTTCTTAGGATCAAAGTCGGGTGGCTTCTGAATCCAAGCCTCAATTTTCTTACCGTCAAAGCTCGGGTACCAAATCTCTTCCGGCGCCGTAAGATTCAGCTTGGAAAATAACTCGTCATTGATGTGCGTTAGTTGCTTTTGCCCAACTCCGGGCCGTTCCAGCCAAAACAGGTCGTCTATACTGGTCGGAGTCGAGATCAAAGCGACAAACTTTGAAGCATCCGGCGTGGCTCGAAAACTTACGATGGCCTGATTGCCGGTGGTCCAGTCGGTCTCGGCGCGGGTTGCGATGTCGAATGCGCCAAGGTTCGCCTGGCCTTGCTTCGCGTAAACCGCAATGATCGTCTTGCCGTTGGGCGTCCACACCGGAGTTGCTCCGCCGCCACCGCGCGGCGCGGTGTTGTCGCCGCCGACGCCCGAACCCAAATCAAAATCAAAATCTTTCGTGAGGTTTCGCGGTTGAGCATTCGGAGCGAGATCCATCACCCAAAGATCCGGTTCGGTGTACGACTGAACTGGTTTGTTCGTCGAGGCATAGAACGCGACTTGCTTTCCGTTGGGACTAACTGAGAAGGCGCCGGTGCCCATGTCGATCGAAGTCAGCTTTGCCGGCTGTCCGCCGGAAACGGGAATCGAATAGATGTCGGTCTTTCCGAGTTCATAGTAAGGCTCGTCCCGGTGATCGGAAACGAAATAGATTCGCGAGCTGTCTTTGGCCCAAGTTACGTTGCCATCGCTGTAACGTCCGCTGGTTAGTTGTTTCGGAGTCACTTTGTCTTCGCCGGTGCGGGGAGCGGTAATCAACCAGATGTGCGACGGGTGTTTGAAATCAAGATAACCGGCGTCATTCGAGCGGTAGACCGCGCGCGCGATCACGCGCACGTCGCTCTCGTGTTGTTCCGGCCTCGAACCCGGGCTGGGCGTCGGAGTTGGCGTCGGCGACGTTCCTGCTTGCGCGGGCGGCGGCACCGGCAGAGTCTCTTTCTGCTTCGCGAGTTCTTCCGCCGTCGCGCCGTTTGCAAATGCGATTGTCTTTCCATCGGGTGACCATTGCGGACCCCCGGCACCCCGCGGTAGCGAAGTGAACTGCCAAGCCTCGCCGCCATCCATCGACAGCATGAAAAGCTGCGGCTGATCGGGACGGCCATCCTTCTCAGGAACGCGTACGAACACCAGATACTTGCCATCCGGCGACCAACGCGGCGACGAATCGCGCGTGCCGCTGGTTAACTGCTTGGTCTCACCTTTATCGGTTGAGACCAACCAGATGGCAGTGTTGTATCCATCCCTCTTGTCGTTCACGGTTACTTTTACAAATGCGACGCGCGAACCATCAGGAGCAACTTGCGGGTCGGCAATCCAGTTGAAATTGAATAGATCCCTTTCGGTGATATTTCGTTTCTGTGCGAGGCCAGGAGTGATCACGAATACAGTTGTTAGTAGAAATACCCAGAGAACGTATCGCATTTTGAAATTCCTTTCCGGAAAGTATTAGTCAACGGCGGGCGGTATTCTACTTCAAGATCGTTTTGAGGTCAGTAGCAATGTCTCGCAGCGAGCCGAATCAATCACAGTAGGCTATCTAATCCCCGGAATTTCGCTGGAAATAAAGGACATCACGTGCCGCTAACTCTAAAACCAACAGGACTCTAGCAGCTTTAGAAATAATCATAGTTGACCGCTGCTGAATTCCTTGCTAATCTCCCTCTCGCTTTTGAAAATTCCGCCGGTTAGTCTCCCCGACCAATCCATACCGGCGTTTTCTCAAATCCAAGTCGAGAAGCAATTATGTTCCCTCGCCTCCCGACATCGATTTTTATCACGCAACAGAATAGGGCTGTCTCTGGAAGAGTTGTCTCGAGCATGGGGGCGAAGTGTTCTCGGAGGTTCGGCCGGATAAAATTAAGAGGCCCGAACAAGATTAACAACCGACATCCTGAGGCTGGCACGGCGGACCGATTGCTCTATTCAAGCTTTTTGTTCGACATACGGGCTAATCCAATATACAACCAACGTTTCTTTGTCTGGCAGCAGTACGGAGATTTCATGCCTAGGAATGCCCAGACGGGACAGCCGCAACCTGAACCGGATGAAGCAGGTCTCGATTACTGGACGCGCAACATCACTGGTAATTGCTTCAACGTCAACACCCTTAACATCCTTGCTCATGTAAATGACAATAACTCGTGCACCGAAGGCTGGCGAGCGAACACGTCATTAGCTTTTTGGGTGGACTCCTCGAGTCCGCAGGGCTCCCACCCCGGTTGGTTGTCAAGCAGCGGTGCGCTCGTTGGCGTAAATGACTAAACATTCGTCAGAGAGTGCTACAAGATTTATCTCCAACAGCCCACCCCGGCTCAAGTGGATGTCGACTTCTGGGTTCACGACATGAATTGTTACGGCCACTACCCCGCGTGCCTCACTGATCCGACAGTCAATAATCCATCAGATGCGGCTGGCGTCCAACACATAATCGACGCTTTCCTGGTCGCAGGGGACTACGAACTAAGGTTTGGGCCACATTCTTGAAACGAGCCTAAAAAGGCTCGGTTTTCTGTTGGTATTGTGAGGAGCAATGACGTATCGCTCAAGAACATTGAGTAGACTGAGCGCCTTGTTTTCTTGTCATTTTTATGGCTATTTCCCAACGTCGCGACTGCGATAGTGTCATTACCCTCAAACAACAACAGTTCCCCTCCAGCGAAACCGCAATCCTTGGCAACCAAGACGAATGGCAAGATCGCGTTCGATAGATACGTCAGTGGCGTTTCTGGCTTCGGTGACGACCCCAGCCTTACGGACATTTACTTGATGGACCCCGATGGTAGCGAGCAACGACGGTTGACGTTCACGCGGAATCTCTGCACTAACTTTCAGGCAGCATATTCCTTTAGTCCCGTGTGGTCGCCTGACGGGAGGAAAATCGCCTTCGTCGGAGAATTTGAATGTGGCCACCCTAAGCTGTATGTGATGAGAGCAGATGGAACGCGGATCATGAAGGGCTAGGATGGCTCTCCCTCTCCCGAGGACCTCACGTGGTCGCCCGATGGAAAGCAGTTCGCGTTCAGCCACGGTTGCGCTAATCTCCCGGAGAACCCCTCCTGTCCAATTGATATTTATAAGGGGAATATCGATGGCAATGGTTTTACGCGATTGACGGCGAATGGTCCTGGGGCGGAGGATCTCGGACCAGCTTGGTCGCCGGATGGTTCAAAAATCGCATTTACTGGGTATCGCGATGGAGATGTTGCTAGCGTCTGTGTGATGAGCCCCGACGGAAGCAACCGAGTGCGTCTAACGAATTCCGTGGCGGCTGGCGGCCCCGCTTGGTCTCCCGATGCGACCAAGATTGCCTTCGTCACGCACGGGGACGTTTATATCATGAACGTCGACGGCAGCAACCCGAGACGGGTTACTAACGGAGGTCCAGTCAATCTGCTCCCAATCGCGTGGTCGCCCGATGGAACTAAGATCCTATTCTCTCATCAGGTTGACCTCCAGACCTACTCCATGCAGGTCTTTTCCATTAACACTGACGGCACCGATCTGCGAAATCTCTCAACCAGCAAGTCCTTTGACCATCTGGGCAGTTGGCAGCCGTTTTTCGTCTCAGATAGAAACCCAAGCGATGATCCGCAATTCTTTGTTCAGCAACACTACGATGACTTTCTAAGCCGTGATCCGGATCCTGACGGGCTGGCTTTCTGGACGAATCAAATCTTAAGCTGCGGCTCAGACGCGCAATGCATCGACACTAAACGACAGAATGTTTCTGCTGCTTACTTTCTCTCGATAGAGTTTCAAGAGACGGGTTATCTCGTCTATCGCTTCTACAATGCAGCCTTGAACCGAGCGAACAGTTTGCCGCGCTTCATTGAGTTCATGCGCGATACGCAGCGAGTCGCTGACGGCGTCATCGTCAACTCCACGGGTTGGCAGCAGCTACTTGAACAAAACAAGCAGGCGTTTGCGCAGGACTTCGTCACCCGCCCGGAATTTACCACTCTGTATCCTGACTCGATGAGTCCAGCGCAGTTCGTAGATGCGCTATATCAGCATGCCGGAATCACGCCGACAGCCGCCGAGCGGCAAGCGGCCTTGGATGAATTCAACACGCCCGCGGGCGCGCGTGGCCGCGTGATGCGTCGAGTGGCAGAGAACCAGACACTCTTCACGCGCGAGTTCAACCGAGCGTTTGTCTTGATGCAGTACTTCGGCTATCTGCGGCGAAACCCGGACGATCCGCCGGACAATAACGTAAACGGATATAACTTCTGGCTTGGGAAGCTGAATCAATTTGGCGGGAACTATCAAGCCGCCGAAATGGTCAAGGCGTTCATTGTCTCAAGCGAATATCGGCAGCGCTTCGGTCAATAGGTCAGTACCGCCTGCGGTTCACCCCAACACTGTGTGAAAACTCACTGGATACTAGCGGCTTCAGCCGTGTGGTTCATCAACTTCAACCTAACCAGTCACGAACTCTCTTTGGATACCATCGGCTTCAGCCGCGTGGAGTTTCAGTTTCGGCATATTTTGCTCGAAAAACAGAGTTGGAGGCTGAAATTGAAACCCCATGCGGCTGAAGCCGATGGTATCTGTGATCATCTTTCTGCGATCCACTTTAGGTTCAAGTTGAAACTCCACGCGGCTAAAGCCGGTGGTGTCCATTTGTTTTCATACAGTCGCGGTAGCGGGCGGTTGATGCTTGTCGATCGAGGACAAGCCAGAATCGGAGTTTACCTACACCGGGCTCGATCTTGTCTGCTCCGATCTGCACGCTAATCCAAAACACACGACTACTGATCAGCCTCTAATGGCGACTCGAGTTGTCGTGTGATTTTTCTGCAGCGAGAAAACAAGAACCCACCCGCTAAGCTTCGCACCCTCACCCAACCTCTCCCAAAGGGAGAGGAGACAGGTGGGACTGACAAGAGCACCCACTTATCAACGCAGGTGGTATTGAGCGCGCAGCGGAGTTATTTCACGTCGGCCCAGGCCTTGCCGTCTTTGTAGTGCAGGGTGAGTTCGTCGATTTCGATGAGATTGAGGTCGTGCCATTCGATACTGTTGCCTTTGCCGTCGACGATCTTAAGGTCCCAGTGAACGTGCTTCTCGCGATCGTTAAAGGTGATCTTGACACTCTCGCCATCCGGCAGAGTACCTTTCCCGAGTACGTCTTCTTCCCAATCGTCTGTGCTGACCGGCGATACGTAAACCTCATGAATTTCGACGCCGGTTTTATTATGCAGAATAAAATCCTGTTTTCCTGCGCGCGCAAATGCCGTGGCGGTAAGAAAGATCGCAATCACGCCAAGAGCGAGTGCGACTTTGAATTTAGAAAACGTTTCTCTCATTTGTTCAACTCTTCCTTCCGGGTTTTGATAAGTCGGGAAAGCCATTCCGAGAAACTAACATGCACCCTTTCAGCGGTCAAACCCCCGCCGTGCAGTGCGCCAAAAGAATGTCGGTAAGCGCTTTTCTTATTCCCTCTCCCTCTGGGAGAGGGCCAGGATGAGGTGCGAAGCGTAGCGAAAAGAAAAACAGGAGAGGGGATGGTTTCTGTGGTCGCTAATCCCTCACCCCAGCCCTCTCCCAAAGGGAGAGGACGTTTGGAAGACCGCGAGGGCGACGTTGGCTACCGACAATGTTTTGGCGCAACGCCCGCTGTCAGGAAATTTAAGATTTTAACGTTGGTATTGTCTTTCGATCGCTTCGATCTTTCCCACACGTTTGCGATGACGATCTTCGGTGATTTCAGTGGAAAGCCAGGCGCGCACGATTTCATGCATCTCAGTGCCGGAGATCGTTTTGCTGCCAAGCGTGAGCACGTTGGCGTCGTTGTGTTCGCGCGAGTTGCGCGCGACCTCGACGGAGTAACAAGCGGCGGCGCGCACGCCGGGGACTTTATTGGCGGTCATCGCGGAACCAACTCCGGCGCCGTCGATCATTATCCCGACCTCAGCCGAACCATCCGCTACCGCGCGGGCGACTGCGTGGGCAAAGTCGGGGTAGTCAACGGCGCTTTCTGAGTTAGTGCCGAAGTCGTGAACGCGATGGCCGAGTTCGGTGAGAAGGGCTTTGAGTTCCTCCTTCATTGCATAGCCCCCGTGATCGGCGCCGACAGCGATCGTCTTTTGCTGCTTCGAACCGCTGCGCGGGACGCGACGAACGATCTCGATCCCTCGGGCGTTAACCATATCCGCCGCCAGCGGGGTCAACTTCGCATTCTCCGCGATGCGCAATACTGCGCCCTGTTCAAGGCCGCGAACGTCGTCTTCGGTGATTACGAGCTTCGCTGATTCGTCGCGAGTGACTGTGGGACGCGACGAGGCTGAGGAAGTTAATGAAGAGGGAGGGTTAGAACTCTGAGCCTCCGATTCGGCCGGCATTGCCTTACTCAAAACGTCGCGCACCAGCGCGCGAACTCGATCTCTGGTGTCGTCATCAGGCATTCTTTTCGCTCCATAGGAGCGATTGAAAATAGCCCAGCCATTTATGGCTGGGAAAGAGCCGTGAATGTTAATCTCTCGCGAAGTCACGACAAAACATGTCGTGACTTCGCGAGAAGAAAGATTTTTGACCTTCCGATCCCAGCGATAAATCGCTGGGCTATTATCAAACCGTCCCTACGGGACGAAGAGAAATCAGTCCAGCGATTCGTCACGCAGATCCAACAAACGCCCCGCGTACGCCATCACTTTACCGTCGCGGATCGTGAAATCCACGCGCCCAACATAAATCCCGCTGCGGCCAACCTGAAAGATGATTGTGTCTTTGCCTGACGGATTTTTTTGCAGCGCCGGGGTTTCCATGAAAGTGTGCGTGTGGCCGCTGGCGATGAAATCGATTCCATCGACTAGCGCGGCGACCTGCGTGTCGCCAATTTCATCCCTTCGCGGATTGGGATAGTAACCAAGATGCGACATGCCGAGCACCAGCGTGCAACGTTCCTGCTCTCGCAAAAGCTTGACGACGCCGCGTGTCATGGCCACCGGATCGAGATATTTCAGCGGCTTGAAATTGTCAGGCGTAATCAAACCAATCGGACTGATTCCAAGACCAAACAGACCAATGCGAACGCCGCCCACTTCCTTAACCACGTGAGTCTTGACGCGATTCTCGAGCGCGCTGCCATGCACATCATAGTTGGTGGAAACGATGTCGAAATTAGCGAATTGCAACGCCTTGGCCAGCGGTTCGACACCATTATCAAACTCGTGATTGCCGATGGTGCCCGCGTCGTAGCCGATCATTGACATCGCTTTGTATTCAACTTCACCTTTGTAAAAGTTGAAGTATGGCGTGCCCTGCAAGACGTCGCCGGCGTCAATTAAAAGCGTGTTCGGGTTCTCTTTGCGCACTCGCTTGACCAGAGTTGCGCGCCGCGCCACCCCACCTTTGCCCGCGTAAGTCTTATCGTTTTCGAGAATTGGATCGATCTGAGAATGCGTGTCATTGGTATGCAGAATTGTGATTAAGGTTTCACCAAGCGCTGGTCGAAGTAATGGCGCGGAAATCGAAAGAGCCGCATCGTGCCAGCGAAAGAGCGACGTTCGGCCCATCAGCGGAACCGATAAACCGCCAACCACTGCGGTTTTCAAAAAGTCTCTTCGCGTTTGCATTTTCATCAATTTCCCAACTCAATAGTAAAGGACGGCGAACCGTCCGCTACCGCAGGCGGTTCTGACCTCATCTGGGTGGCGTCTCCCCGCTCAGCACTGAGTTGGCCCGATCCAGTGTAAAGCGCTCATCCAGCCTTGGTTTGATTTCCCGCGCGGCCGCTGTTTCAGATTTCACGTAGTCCATAACGGCATCGCGGAGCGTAATGCCCGTTGGTTTGGTGTTTCTTCCCTCGCGCAAGACGCTGTACCTTTCGCCGCCAACATTAAGGAGGTAGTCAATTGTAACTATTGTATAAGTCGCGTTCGGATCGATCGCTTTTTCCTGGCCCTTCTCGTCGCGAAGCATAGCTGTTTCAAGTTGGGAACTTTTGTCGGCTTTGATTATGTAAGTCAGGCGCACCCCTGATTGCGCTTCGCGACTTGAAACTACTACACCGAGGAGTTTCAGTATCTGCTCTCCGGATAAATCGAGAGTCACCAAAGCATTCTCAAACGGCAGCAGCTCAAAGATATCGCGTGCGCGTAATTCGCCCTCACTGATCGAATTCCGCCGCAGCCCGCCGCCATTCATGATGGCCAAATCAATCGGCTTTCCGAGTTTGGCGCTCGCTTGGGCGCGCATGCCGTCAGTCACGAAATTTCCCAGCGAGCCGGCCCCCATTCCTCCTTTTCTTAGCTCGCCTCTTAGTCTTCCGATGATGGTATCGAGAGCGCGCACTTTCGGAGCGTAAGCGGCGAGCGTCTGATCGAGGGTCGGGTCGTCCGGAATTGACGAATCGATCAGCGTTTCAGTGACGCGCGCTTTGACATCGCGCGGTGCAGTGATCGGCGATGGGGTCGGCGACGCGGCCGGCGCCGATTGCTGCGCGTTTGCTGGAGCGACTGAAAAGCTGACCAGCAGCAACCACCACCCAAACGCCACCGAGGAAACAATCTTCAGAACAGATCTATGTATCATTAGTTCACGATTCCAAAAACGTGGAAGGTAAATATAACAGGCCAACTAGCGCAAACTAATTGACCTGCGCGGAGAGCTTCAATAGTATCTCGCAGCATTGGCGCACGCGCAAAGCGGCCAAGACTTAGGCTCTGTCAGAACCGCCTGCGGTAGCGGGCGGTTGATCTCTGTCTATGAAGCGGTTGATCTCTGTCTATGAATTGGAATCATAATTAAGTTCAACCGCCCGCTACCCGCAGGCGGTTCTTACATAATGAAGGAGAAAAACATTGGCGACATCACAGGCTAAAATCATGTCAGAGTTTACCAATCCAGACGTGGAAGTACTAATCTCAGCCGAGCAGATCAAAGAAAAGATTCGCGAGCTGGGCGCGGACATTGCGCGTGATTACGCGGGGCGCAATCCGTTACTGATAGGAGTATTGAAGGGAGCCTGTACTTTTCTGAGCGACTTGATACGCGCGGCTGATATTCCACTGGGAATCGAGTTCATAGCGATTTCGAGTTACGGCGCAGAGATGAGGACCTCCGGCGAAGTGCGCATCTTGAAAGATCTGGATGTGGCGGTCGCCGGTCGGCACATTCTGGTGGTCGAAGACATCGTCGACACGGGGCTGACGCTTTCGTATCTGCTGGCTAATTTGGAATCACGCGGCGCTGCCAGCGTGAAGTTGGTTGCCCTGCTCGATAAATATGAACGCCGAGAGAAGGATGTCGCAATCGACTATCTCGGATTCAAAATTCCGGACAAGTTTGTCGTCGGCTATGGTCTGGACTTCGCCGAGCGCTATCGCAATTTGCCGTTCATTGGCGTGCTGAAAGATCCAACTCAGTGACGACAAACTGAAGGAACATCTAATCAAGCTCTGTTGGCGCCTAGCGTCGTCATGAATTTAGCCCGGCGTTTCAACGCCGGGGTAGGATCGACGAAACATTCGTCGCGTAGCGACGGCTGAAAATAATTTTAGATAATTGGGAAAATCAGCCGTCGCTACGCGACGAGAACAACCTACCACGCAGTCCCCGGCGTTGAAACACCGGGCTAAAGTCACGCCGACGCTACGCGTCGAGGACACCTGATCAGAGTTCTCTCAAGTTAAAAGAAGACGCCCTTCTTCGCTTCGCTCGTTAGACTGCTCGCGAAATCTAGCGACGTTCCGTTTCGTTCTCACTGTGGAGCAGCGCCTTTTTCTTGGTGAATTTGCCCACCGTGGCTTTACTGTGGGCGTAGAACGAGACCTTGTAGTAGTTCTTGCCGACATTCCCGCCGCCGGTACCGCAAATAATCGTTCCGTTAGCTTTAGCGAGCCCGCCTGTATGCTCACTAAGATAATCATGATTTTCGATCGTCGTCTCGATCCGACAATTGGCAGGCAGTTTAATCCCCATTTTTTCTAACTCGGCGCGAGGGTTTTTCAAAAACGCGAGAGCCTCTTGGGGCGTGGACTCCCAGAAGTGAAGATAGAATGGCTCGTCGCGGATAATTTTGGAGATGGCTGAGAAGTCAACAATTTTTCTAGGCATACAATTTTTCCCTCCACGGAACGATATAGATAAAGCCGACCGATAATATCCGGCCACCTTTCGAAAGGCCAGCCGTAGATTTTATGAGTACGGGCGCGGCGATTACATCCAACCTTCGATTCAATCAATCAAGTTGCGACACACGCGCTCCGGCCCAACGACGTTCGGCAGCGCCTTGATTGCGAACGGCGACGCGCGCAGACAAGGTCGTCTTGCAAACACATGGTCTCACCGTTTGAGAATGTCGAGCGATCATTTACGCGCCTTTTCTGAGCCTCAAGTTGATGATCTTTGTTCAGCTTCCGGTTTTTGTTGTGGCTCGAGCTTGAAAATCCGATCGTGTGTGCTGCTTTTGAGTTGGTCGTCAATCTGCTGCTTGAATTTAGAGGGAATGCCCGGTGCCGACGCGGCAAGTTCGTCCATGCTGCGTTTTATCTCCTCAAGCCGTTGTCGCATCTCCTTTTCAGTCTCCGGGGGAAGCGTCTTCAAGAGTTCCAACTCCCGCCTGATTGTCCCATATGACGCACCCGCAGCTTTGTGCTTGGCTGCTCGATCGGAGAGATTAAGAAAGGTTTGAAAGGCTGCCGTCGCAGCGGCCAGCATGCTCAGCAAGCCAAATGCAATTCTCAGCCATCCATGTTTAGAGGCGGACTCCCATGAACTGAATACCGCGGTACCAACAATCGTTGATAGCCCGATTGCCGGGAGTCCGAGACGAAGGTGCCGACGTTCAAGCGCGCTACCATATTCGTAATGTACTCGCTGACTTTCCCGGCACCTTCGGAACCAATCCTTAGCCAGCTTATCCACGGGGTATGTATTCATTGAAATCAGAATGCTGGTCTGAGTTGATGCGGCGGCGCGAATCAAAGCACCCTCCGCCGCACCGCTACCGCCGCTCGCGTCCAACGATTTTATGCCGCATCATTGCTGGAGTTGAGGTGGCGGTGGCCCCTTGCCTTTGTCAAGATTCCTAGCTGACAGCGCCTCAACTTTACTGGCCAGGTCGCCCAATTGTTCACGCACTGTAACCAGATCCTCATCCACGCTGCCACTCACATGCGAGAACAAGCGCTGGAAGACTGAATTGAACAAGTCGATCTTAGGTGCAACTTCCCTTCGATAGAAAGCTTCTTCGAGATCGCCGAAGTTCTTAATGAACTTTCTTTCTGCGTCCGTCAACAGCCACTTTCTAAAAAACGCCAGCCGAGGTCCTACGGTGACGACTACTATAGCCACTAGGTCATGCCATTCGACCCCGCGCGCGCGAGCGCTAACATCCGGCACGGCCGGGAAGTCGATCGGAATCGTAGCGATTACGCCTACCAGCGCGACCGCCGCCAGAAGAGCTCGGCGCATCACGCGTTCACGAACTAAGGCAAGAAGCATCTCCCCTCTATCGAGCCACTGTATGAGTTCGGACCATTCAGCTTCCCTGCCGAATATGCTCTGAATGCCCTCGTCCTTCCGAGATCGTATACCACGAAGTGCTTTTCGTAGGCCCTCGTACCGTCCCTTCAATTGGAAAAAGGGCAGGATTGAGACGATGAGCGACCCGCCACCAAAGACTGTGCCAACTATACCGGCAAGAGCTGACAGTTCAAGAAGTCCCATAGTCACCTCACAGTTGGTAGGTTCCTGTTCATGGCGTGCGGCAACGTGTCATCGACACCAAAAGTGTCCCAACACACCAGGATATTTAGCGGGTCTAAAGGTATTCTCACGCCTTCAGCGTGAATGTGACGGCATCGACATGTGCGAGCCCCGTCGCTACCGCTCCGCGTACTGACACTACATCGGCACGCACGAGCCCCATCAGCTATCACACATCACTGACACTACATCGCCGTGTGCAAACTGGGATCGCTTCAATCGGATTGTCCCGTAGAGAAGCGCAACGCGCCGCTTAATGGGCGGCGGTTTGCCGCAGCGCACTTGTTAGGCGATGGTCAATGTGTTGACGACGCGTTTGAATTGTTTTCCTATGTGTGACGCAAATGCTGACGAGGCTGCGCTCACGCTGCCGATTTCGCCGCCGCTGTTGAAATCATGCGACCCGTGTAACGTCATGTTCTCTGGCGGTTTTCCTTTCAGAAAAAACAGCGTAATCCAAAGCATCGCGGTATTCTGTTCCTGCGTGCCGCAACTCACCCGTTTGACGCTGGAATAGTTGGCGACCTGCTTTTCTTTTTGCAGTACTTTGCCACCCTCAATTTGCCAGCGACCAGCAACATCCTCCACGTTATTGAGACATTCGCGAACTAGCGTATAGGTAAGAGCCATCAGAGTTCTCCTTCGTTTGGTCCAGCGTTGAAAGTCGGCCACCAGCAATCTGTCAACCGGTGGCGTTAGAGCGAATAATCCGTCAGCGCCAAGCTTTGGGTGCACTGGCCGGACTCCCTGGGGTCGAGCTACTTAAGCCCTGTAACTTGCGATACAAGTTGCTGGCGCGCCTTATATACGAATCGCCTCAGTTTTGCAAACATTTTCGTCGCCTTGGTGAAATATTTTGCAGGTTTGCATAGCGGGGCTTGTAAGCTAACGCTGCGACAAGGCAGGTTTTAGTTCCGAGGTTTGTAGACTTAAGTTGCTATTAAGCCGAAGGGTTCTTATCTGGCCGCTGAAGATTGATTGGTGTCGCTCTTCAGATACCCCGAGGCGAGGCCGAGTAACCAGCTCAAGATCTTTTCCGAAATCAACCCAACTGAAAAGGCAATGAGGACCAGTACGGGCATCTTAGTGAGACCCAATAGATCCAGCATGTAATATGCGACGATTGCTAGAAAAGGAGCTGACATTAGATACATGTACTGGTACAGGAGTTCGACCCGCCAGTGGGGCGTAAGCAGTTCTTTCAGAGCCGGACGGTCTTTCATCCAATCATCAAACGAATCGAACCCAAGGATAGGTTTGCGGGTTTTTGACGACTCGAACAACCTCTGCATGTCATCAACAAGATTTCTGATTTCTTTCCTTCTGGCTTGCGCGTCGTTATCGCTCTTCGAGTAAGAGGCCAGCAGTTGTTCAAGTTTTGTATCGATCTCGGTGGCCTTGTCGTCGTCAGTCTTCTCCGCGATTCCAGCACTTGATGATGGTACGGTTGGCGGCGGATTC
>QHXG01000799.1 GCA_003222845.1 Acidobacteriota bacterium
CAATTAACGATGTTGCAGTGAGCAATGATTTTGATCCAAGTGCAGTCTTCACGGTGAGTTTATCGGCTGTGAACAACGACTTTGTAGAGTTTGGCTATGCCACAGCAGATGGCACCGCCATCGCTGAGAGAGATTACAGGTCCTTTTCCGGTAACGGTCTGCTCCAGCCCGGCGAGTACCAAACATTATTCCAAATCGATATCATTGCTGACGACAATCGTTTGGCCACTCATGATCCGCGAATGTTTACTGTCAATCTCTCCAATCCCGTAGGCGCTACAATCGCAGACGGACAAGGCGTATGTACGATCAATGATCACATCCCAACCTTTTGCGAGCTTAACCCTAACGCTAACGGTTGCCATCCACCCTCCAGGCAGGATGATTGTCCAATCACGAGATCTTCTCAGAACATGGGTACGATTAATCTCTCGCGGCAATTCCGCGACGAGGTGTTGGCGCAGACGCCACGTGGCCAGAAGTACACCCAAGCTTACTACCGCTTCGCGGGCGAAGTCGTAGAGTTGCTGGTCTTCAATCCCCGATTGCTCTGGCGCACGTCGCAGGCATTGGAGCGTTATAAGCCGATCATGCAGACGTTGGTCAGCCGGTCGGAGGCGACCACTGAGTCTGCGCAGCGGGCGGAAATCAGCATCTCGACGCAGGATTTGGAAGCAGTTGACGACTTGCTGAAGGACATCGAGGCCGAGGGCAGCCAGCAGTTGCGCCAGACTCTGGCCGAGATCAGAAGTGACTTGCGCGACCCGCAAGCGCAAGCGGAGTTTGGCGTCAAGGTTATGTCGGGCGACTCGGATCTGCCGAGCGTGCCCAATGACGATCGCGCAACGGGCCCAATGCGATCAGTTTCAACTTACCCGCCAACCGATTCCACAATGGCAGCTCGCGCGACCGAAGCCTATGGCAATCTCCCGCTGAGGTTCGAGATCAATCAGGGGCAGGCGGCCAGAGAAGTTAATTTCATCTCGCGTGGCAATGGCTACACCCTCTCTCTTGCTCCGAACGAAACTGCATTCCAACTGCGAAGCGCCGATGTTGGACCAGGCAACTTCGGCAAAGGCGTCTTCAATCCGCAATCCGACATCCGAAATCCGAGATCGTCTCTCTTGCGCATGAAACTCCTGGGCAGCAATCCCACCCCGCGAGTCGCGGGTTTGGATCGACTACCCACGCGCAGTAACTATTTCATCGGCAGTGACGCAAAAAGTTGGCGCACTAACATTCCCAACTTTAGCAAGGTGCAATACGAGCAAATCTATCCGGGCGTGAACCTTGATTACTACGGCAACCAGCGCCAACTGGAATATGACTTCACCGTGACTCCCGGCGCTGATCCCGCGACGATCAAACTCGGCATCGACGGAGCCAACAAAGTTGAGATCGACGATCAGGGTGATCTGGTTCTCCACACCACCAGTGGCATCGTCCGGCAGCGTCGACCGCTGATCTATCAAGAGGTGGATGGCATCAGGCAGGAAATATGCGGCGGCTACGCGTTGCTGAAGACTCAAGACACCGGGCTCCAAAGCCAGGGCTCTTATTTGGTTGCTTTTCGAGTCGGAGCATATGACCGGAGCAGACCGCTGGTGATCGATCCGGTGCTGGTCTATTCCACCTACCTGGGCGGCGGCGGCGAGGAGAAAGGCAACGCGATCACCGTGGACGCTGCAGGCAACGCTTACGTTATCGGCTTTACTGATTCAACCAATTTCCCGGTCGCCAATCCGCGACAAGCAAGCTTCGGCGGCCCGCCGCAGGATGTCTTCGTGGCAAAGTTGAATCCGGCAGGCACAGGAGTCGTGTATGCAACTTATCTTGGCGGCGAAGGGCAGGATCACGGAAGCGGCATCGCGGTGGACACGGCAGGCAACGCTTACATTACTGGTTACACCGGCTCAAGAAACTTTCCCGTAGCCAACGCGGTGCAGCCCACTCTCCACGGAAGCTTCAACGCCTTCGTGGCAAAGCTGGACGCGTTCGTGGCAAAGCTGGACGCGACTGGCGCCAACCTGGCGTATTCCACTTACCTTGGCGGCACTATCGGCGAATTCGGCAGCGGCATCACCGTTGATGCGGCAGGCAACGCTTACGTGACGGGCGTGACCACTTCCACCAACTTTCCAACCGCGAATGCTCTCCAGCCGGCTTTCGGCGGCGGCTTATCTGATGCCTTCGTCACCAAGTTGAGTCCCGCAGGCACGCAACTCATCTACTCGACATATCTCGGCGGCAGCGGCACAGACGGGGCCACCAGTATCGCTCTTGATACAACTGGAAACGTCCACCTCACAGGCGTGACCTCTTCAACCAACTTCCCCCTCGCGAATCCGCTTCAGGGAACTTTTGGCGGCGGCGACTTAGACGCTTTCGTGACTAAGCTGAATGCGGTTGGCACACAGCTTATCTACTCCACGTATTTGGGAGGCGGCGGGAGTGACCGCGGCTTCCGCCTCGCCGTTGACCGTAACGGCAACAGCTACGTCGCCGGCGATACGGATTCGGCGAACTTCCCCGTCAGGGGCCCCCTGCAAGACTTCAGCGGCGGTGGCGGTGATGCCTTCATCGCCAAGTTCAATTCTGCGGGCGTAATGAGCTATGGCACTTATCTGGGCGGCACCGGGCTTGATGGAGCGACTGCGCTCGCGGTAGATGCGGCGGGGCGAGCGTACGTGACGGGTTACACTGAATCAGCCAACTTCCCCACCGTGAATCCCTTGCCGGGGTCTATCGCCGGCGGCTTCAACGCCTTCGTGACCAAACTCAATGCAGCCGGAACGGCCATCGCCTATTCGACTTACCTTGGCGGCAGCGGCAGTGACGCCGGCTTTGGCATTGCCGTAGATTCTTCCGGCAGCGTTTATGTTTTGGGCCAAACCGATTCGAGGAATTTCCCGACCGTCAATCCCTCGCAGCCAAATAACGCCGGCGGTTTGTTTGATCTCTTCATCTCTAAACTCGTTGATACGTCGCCGGCCAGCCACGACATCTCAGGTCTGGTGCTGGATCCTCAGGGCAATGCGCTTGCCAATAGCACCATCACCATCAGCGGATCGCAGTCACGCACCACAACGACCGGTTCCGGTGGCGCGTATGCGGTGCCGAACCTGCCCGCCGGCGGCAGCTACACGGTGACTCCTTCGCTCTCAGGCTATGCCTTCAACCCTCCGAGTCGGAACATCGAAGATTTGGTTGCTGACCAGGCGGCCAACTTTACCGCCTTGAGAATCAGCGGTTCAACTTTTCTTTTGAACGCTGCCGGCTATACCGTCACGGAGGGTTGCAGCGTTGCCAGTATTGCCGTCAATAGAACGGGAGATATCAGTCAAGCAGCCACAGTTGACTATGAGACAAAGGACGCGACGGCCTTGCAGCGCTCCGACTACACGCTCGCGTCCGGAACACTCTCCTTTAGCGCCGGGGAAACTGGCAAGACCTTCGACGTCCTGATCACCAGAGACGCTTACACCGAAGGCAATGAAACAGTGAATCTCTCGCTCAGCAATCCGACGGGCGGAGCCACGCTGGGCGCGCCCAGCACCGTCACGCTGACCATCATTGACGACCCGGTGGCGACCGGCACCCAGCCGATTGACGATGCCGGGACCTTTGTCTGCCAGCACTACCACGACTTTCTCAATCGCCAGTCGGACGCCAGCGGTTTGGCCTTCTGGACGAATGAGATGACCTCCTGCGGTTCAAATCAGGCGTGCATCGAGCTGAAGCGCATCAACGTCTCGGCGGCTTTCTTCCTGTCGATCGAATTCCAAAACACGGGTTATCTGGTCGAGCGCATCTACAAA
>QHXG01000149.1 GCA_003222845.1 Acidobacteriota bacterium
GCCGCAGGCCGCGTTTGATCTGATCGGCGAGCGGCGTGCCTTCGTGTACGTCAAGCAAATAGAGTGACAGATGCTCAGGCCGCAGCTTCAAAGCTTCATTAAGGTTTCGCTTCCAACTCCCCATGGTCTGGTTCGGGAGTCCCGCGATCAGGTCGAAATTAATATTCTCAAAGCCGGCTTCGCGGAGATGATTGAACGTTGAGTAAATATCGCTCGAAGAATGCGTACGCCCGAGTTGTTTCAGCTCGCGATTGTCGAAGGTCTGCGCCCCAAAACTGGCTCGATTGATCCCACAGCGACGAAACTCCCGAAGCTTTTCCCGTTTAGACGCGACACTTGACCCGCCATCTCCCGGATTCATTTCCATTGTTACTTCCGCGCCCTCGACCACCTTGAATCGACTGCGGACCGCTGTCAGAATTTGTTCGATTTGCGCCGGCGTAAGCAAAGAAGGAGTGCCACCACCCAAATAGATCGTATCGACGTCGCTCGGCTCCTCAACTTCTCGCCAGGCGGCGATCTCGCTCACGACTGCGTGAACGTAGCGCGCGGCTAATTCGCTTTCGTACATGCCCGTTGCAAAGTCGCAGTACGAGCAACGTGAACGACAAAAGGGAATGTGTATGTAGATTCCGGCGTACATCTTCATCCACAGATTACGCAGATTATGCTGATGCATTCAAGTGGGACGGAATCGTTTCCTGCCGGCTGCTTCCTGCCTCCTGTCTCTATCTGTTCGGCTTTTATGCTCTGTGTATGATTTTGATTTGCTGATCGTGGGTAAGCATGAATGTGGACCCCGGTAATTCTGTGCCTTGAATTCACTTTTTGTGCTGGCATGATGATTGACTAAGGGCCAAGTGATTCGCATTTATCCCGACGCCCAGAAACAAATTAATGGAGGGCTTGAAATCATGGCAGAAGAGAGGAAACAGAACAAAGGCTTGAACCAGCAAGGCGGTCATCAGATGCCCGGGCGCGGCCAGAAAGAAGATCAAGCCGCTGGCAGCAAGCGACGCTACGAGGATACCGGTCGGCAAGGCCGTCAATGGGACGAAATGGGAAGCATTCGCCGGAATCCGGAATATCAGCGTCGCGAGCAAGAGACGAGACGCTAAGAGTGGTGCTGTCCACACCCAAGGCTCACGTTTGATCTTCTGAAAGGAGAATCATCGTGAGCCTTCTTGTATCCCCGCAAATTAAGACGAGAACAAGAGTTGCCACAAAAAAGCACAAAAGGCACAAAGGGAAAAGTAACACGCCGAACCCTTTTTGTGCATTTTGTGCCTTTTTGTGGCGATGCTTATTTATTAATCCGTCGCGTGCTCCCACCGCCGCTAATCGATCGACTCATCTGGCGCGCAACCAGCTCAGCTTTCGCAAACACACGCAGAAAATTCTCGCCGAGGATCTTGCGAATGTCCTGCTCGCTGTAGCCGCGCTTTAACAACTCGTAAGTAATATTCGGCAGCATCGAAACATCTCGCGCGCCTTCGGGAAAATCGTTCGCGCCGTCAAAGTCCGCGCCAAGACCGACATGATCGATGCCCGCGACCTTAACGATGTGATCGATGTGATCGATCAGTTTCGAGAGTGGCAGCGGCGGCAGCGGGTTCGCGGCTTCCAGCTTGTCATTTTCTTCGGAGAGTCGTTCGGGATCGTCGGCGTACTTCGCGGTCAATGCGTCCTGCTGCGCTTTCAGACGCTTGTCACGCTCATCGGCTTGCGGGGCGACCGTCTTCTGATCGACGAAGAGACTGTAGAAGTTTACTTGCACGACGCCGCCGTTCCTGGCAATGCGTTTCAGTAGATCGTCGGGAATGTTTCGCGGCACGTTGCTGAGCGCGCGTGCCGATGAATGCGAGGCAAAGATCGGAGCTTTCGAAACATCGAGCGCGTCGCTCATGGTTTTGTCGGAGACATGCGAGACGTCGACCAGCATTCCCAGTCGATTCATCTCGCGCACGACTTCCTTGCCAAAATCGCTGAGGCCGTTATGCTTCTTCTCGCCGCGGCCCGCATCCGCCCAATCGTTCGTGTTGTTCCACGTCAGCGTCATATAACGCACCCCCAGCCGATAGAACTCGCGCAGCGTCGGCAAGGAATTTTCGATCGCGTGTCCACCTTCGATTCCCATCAAGCAGGCAATCTTGTTCTGTGCTTTCGCGCGCCGAATGTCGGTCGAGGTGGTCGCGAACATCAAGTCGTTCGGATGCCGTTCAACCGCGCGATAGACAGAATCGATCATGTCGAGCGTGCGCCGCGCCGCGCCGCCATGCGCGACGTACCAGGGCTTGATGTAGAGAGAGAAAAACTCAGCGCTGAGGCCGCCCTTCTTCATGCGTTCGATACTCGTGCGATAAGGCGTCGGCGGCGACCCGCCAAGATCGTAATCGTCATTGGTCATGGGCGTGGTCACGTCGTTGTGCGTGTCGATTACGATCGCGCGCCGCTGAATCGCGAGCGCTCTCTGCCACAGCGCTTCATCCCGTGGCGAGCGGCTCGACGTCTTTCTTTGCGCCGGTTGAGTAGTCCGTTGCGCGCCGATCGGAATTGCCGAGGCGATGAATGTGAGAACGAGAAGGGAAGGCAGCATTGAAAACAACAGTCGTTGTGGTTTCATGGCGTAGAGATTTACCACAAACGTTACAGAACCGCGAGCGGTAGCGACCGGCCCTTGCCAGTTAAGGAGTCAGCGCGAGCGAAAGGCCGGCTACCGCTCGCGGTTCTGTAACGCAAGTTGGTACTCTAACGTCCGCTGTTCACCTCTTGAGAATTGACCAGACGATTTGCGACGCACTGACGACCAGGGCCGAGGGAACCCAAATCCATTTGAGCTCGCTCCAGAGCACTGGGAGTGGAGAACTGAAGAAGACGTCAAGGCCCAGCGGCGAAACTTCGATTGGGCGCCAAGGAAAGAAGTAGCGGGTATTCGAAAATGGCGCAAAGAACGCGACGCCCAAGCCGCCATTAGTCATCGCATCGAGCAAGCCATGCGAAGCCGTCACGATGAAGAAGTAGATGATGAATATGAACCAAGTCTTTCGATCCCGCGGCGTTCCTTGCGACCTGATCAATGCCGCCACACAGCCTACAATAAACGCAAACGCGAACGAATGCGTCAGCCCTCTGTGACCAAGCATATCGCTGTACGAAACGCCAAACGCAAAACCAACAACATCAAAATCGGGGAGCATCGCGCAGACGACTGACAATAACCAGAACCGCGCCGGCATGCGCTCAGGCGTGAATACTTTTCCGATCGCTACGGCGGCAACTCCGTGTGAAATGATCGTCGGCATCCTGAGCAACCAATTCCCCAACGTTAATCTTCGCTTCGTCAGGAGCGAGATATTTATAGCACGCATTGCCATCAAATCAAGTTCAGCTCCAGAGCGAAGTCGTTAAGGTAGTAGATTGCGCTTCGCCGGAGCTGACTGACTAATGAGAGCCGTGTGGTTCTATAAACATCCGCCCCTAGCGGGGCTGCCCTTAACGCTTCCAGACAAAGCAGGAATTTCCGCATATCAGGGCGCAGCCGCGTGCGCAAGTGTGGCGAGCCACATTTACGAAGGCCACGTCTTTCGAGCTATCATCACGCGGCATGTCAATCCTGATCGCCGAAGATAACGTGGCCCAGCGCGCTTACCTGCGCGAGATACTTGAGCGCGACTTTCCTTCGCATCAACCTATTCTGGAAGCGGCAGATGGAGAAGAGACGGTCGCAATGGCGCTGAAAAATAAACCCGAGGTTTGCATCCTCGACATTCAGATGCCAAAGCTTTCGGGCGTGAAAGCCGCGCGCGCGATCTGGCGCGAATATCCTGAGGCGCGAATTATTTTCTGGACGCAGTTCCCACACGAGATTTACATCAATGAAATTCGCAAGATCGTAAAGTCGGTCGATCCGCCGCCGGCTTACGGTTTTATTCATAAGAACAATCCGGAATCGCGCTTCCTGCGTTTCGTCGCCGCGGTGCTGGAAGACGGCGCGGACATGATCGATCCGGCATTCAAGGATTCGTTCAAGCGGCCGTTACTGACTGAGTTCGAAGCCGAGGCGCTGTATTATCTCGCGCTCGGATTATCGAACTGGGCCATCGCGCGCAAATGCAGTTTGAGTTTGCGCGGAGTTGAAAGCCGTCTCGCCACACTCTACGAAAAACTTTTCGTTTCCATTCCCGAGGGCACAGAGCATGAGGCGTACGAGAAGCTGGCTTACAACGTGCGCACGCGGGCATTCTTTGAAGCGCTGCGGCGAGGCTTGCTGAATAATGATGAGTTGGAAAAGGCTGCGGCTGATCTTGAAGGATGGCTCGAGCGCGATCGAAAGAAGTTTATTGAAGAGCAGAAGCGCGACGCTGGGAAGAAGAAATGATTTGTCTCATTCACACCCGGCTTCAGCCGGGTGTTCACAAGACAAGAAGAAATCTCCATGAACCGTTTGAACGGTTTCCATCAATCAGGAATCTCAAAGGAGATGGCCTGGAATGGCGCGACGAGGAAAACCGTTGAAACGGTTCGAACGAACTTTACGCGGCCCAATGTTCACCTGGTTGACACCAGGTGAGAATGAGAGCGCTACATCACGACGGCTCGCCACTTGCCGCTCACTGCTCACTATTCTCTCGCTGCTTTCCGCCTTCTGCCTACTGCCTAGCGCCTTCTCACAAAGCGACACGCCGCTGCCGCAGGCTCAACCTTCACCAACACTCGCGCCTTCGCCTTCGCCGTCACCAACTCCGCCGCCGAATTTGCATCAATGGGGCGCGGTGACTTTATTTCATGGATTGCCGTCGGATCGCGTTCATGCGATTGCCCAGACGCCGGATGGATTGATGTGGTTTGCGACCGATGGCGGCTTGGCGAAATACGACGGACGGAGGACGCAGGCGATCAGCGCAGAGGGTTTGACGACAGGCCGCGTGCTCGCGCTTAAGGTCGATGATGACGGTGCCTTGTGGATTGGTGGCGAAAGCGGGGCTATGCGGTTCGCCAACGGAAAGTTCGAGCCGATTAAAGAAACCAACGGCAGCGTAATCACGGCCATCATATCGCCGCAAAAGGGTCGAGCGGTAATGGCGAGTGAGAACGGCGTTATTTTTGATTGTCAGATCAAACCGGAAGGCCCTTCACGCTTCGCCGTAACCGAAGCTGAGAAAAGCACGGTCGTTGCGTTCGCAGTTACTATGATTCCAAGCCAGCCAATGCAAAGTGCAGACAAAGATCATCCCGGTCTGTTGAAACTCACCAGTCTCGCCTTTCTGCACGACACCTTATATGCGGGCACACAGAGCCGCGGCTTGATCTCAATCGAAAACGGCGAGCCTAAGGAAGTGATCAGCAAGCCGCGCAGCTACTTCATCAACGCGCTGGAAACGGACGCTCGCGGACATCTCTGGGCGGGTGTGCGGGCACGCGCCGACGACAGTGCGCTCTTTGATCAAAGCGATCCGCTCAAACCCGCCAAGGCCAATGCGTCCACGGGTTCGGTGACCGCCATCGCTCGTGGCGCCGGCGAGGATATTTGGGTCGCCACGGATGGACACGCCGCCTTTCATTTCCAAAACGGCAAACCCATCGAACATTTCACCTTCGAAGGCACCGGCGGCGCGCTGCGTTCGGATCACGTCTTGGCGATCTTTGTCGATCGCGAAGAGGTCGTGTGGTTCGGGACTGACAAGGGCGTCTGTCGCTACGATCCGCACGCGATGCGGGCGGAAAATATCTCATCCGACACGAGTGCTAACTACGTGCGAGCGCTCTTTCGCACCTCGAGAGGCGGTTTGCTTGCGGGCACGAATTCCGGGTTATTCGCACAGGGAACGACGGCCAAAGCCTGGCAATCTCTCTCCGACGTCGGCCGCAGAATCGTGTACGCAATTGGTGAGGACAGAAACAATCGCATTTTGATTGGCACTGCGGCCGGATTGTTTGCGTCTGACGGCGAAGTTGCTTTTGTGCGCATTAAGCCGCCTGACGAAAGACTTCCGCAGGGGGACAGTATCCGCGCGATCGCGAACGTGAACGGCGCGACTTACATCGCGACTTATGGCTACGGAGTCGAGAAGCTGGAAGGCTCGCGTCGCACCCTCGTCTGGCCGGAGGATGCAGCGGACGTTCATCTGCGTGAAGTAACGAGCCTCGGGGCAGATGCCAGCAGCCGGCTGGTGATTGGGACGGCTGGCGCAGGCATTTTCTTTTTCGATGGCCGACAGACTAGAAGCGATAGCTCGCTCGACAAACTGAAAGGGCAAGCGATCTGGTCAATCGTGGCCGATGGCTCCGACACTTGGCTGGGAACTGAGAAAGGACTTTATCTATTTCAGCCAGGCCAACTGAAAGAGATCGTTCCGGGCGTTAACGCGCGCAGTGTTGCGATTGGAAGTAACAACAATCACGCGCATCAAGTTTGGTGTGCGACGGTCGGGAATGGATTACTAAGAGTAACGGTTGACGAGCGGTTTGGACCAGCGATCTCGCGCATGGATGTCGAACAGGGCTTACCTTCACAACGCGTGTTTGTGGTGCTTCCCGGGCGTGGTAGCGACGGCAGTGAATCCTTGCTCATCGGCACGAACCGTGGGGTCGCACGGTACGAGCCTGGCCGAATTGCGCCGACTCTTTACGCCACGCGGATCATCAGCAAGCGGGTGCATCAGCCGACTGAACTGGCGCTCGGACTCGACCTCGATTATCCGCAAAACAGTTTGTTGCTCGAGGCAGCGGCAACCAGCAGCCGCACTTTTCCCGAGCAGTTTTTGTATGCGTTCGCGCTCTATGACGCGGCGGGGCACGCAATCAAGCAGAGGTTATCGCACGACTCGCAGTTTCCCATGGAAGGGCTGAAGCCCGGGAAATACAGAGTTGTCGCGCGTGCGTTCACGAAGGATTTGGTTGGTTCGGATCCGTTGTCATTTGAACTGAGCGTTGCGCGCGCGCCCTTCCCGTGGACTACGACTGCATTGGCAATCCTGTTGTTGCTGGCGCTGATCGCGCTCGGTTGGGGTTACGCGCAAAACCGCAGGATCCATCGTGCGAGCGCGGAACTGGCTTCCGCGAATCGCGAACTTGCCGATGCGCGTTTGCAACTCGCAAATGAAACCGAGGCCGAGCGCCGAAGAATCGCGCGCGATTTGCACGACCAGACACTGGCGGATTTACGGAATCTGGCGCTGCTGGTCGATCGGCTTCCCCCAAGCGGCGACAGTCGCCCGCCACTAAACCGCACCCCTTCAGCGCCAAGTGCGTTACGTCACGAGATTGAATCGATTTCGCACGAGGTGCGTCGAATCTGCGAAGACCTCAGTCCTTCAGCGCTGGAAAACGTCGGCCTCTCCGCCGCGTTACAGTTCGCCCTGGCTCATGCCGTCGAACATGCCACGCCGGAGTGCAAGTTCGATTCCGAATTCGTTTGCGAGGACTCGCTCGATGAGAAACTTAATCTGCCTCAGAGCACCCAAATTCAGATTTATCGGATCGCGCAGGAAGCCTTGAGTAACATCTGCCGGCATGCGAATGCGAATCACGTTAAGATGACCGCCGCCGTGAATGACAATGGCCCGTTTGAATTGACGATCGAAGACGACGGTCGCGGATTTGATGAACACGAAGTCAAGAAGAAAGCAGGTCGAGGTGTTGCCAACATTCGCGCGCGCGCGAGCATGATCGATGCCGAGGTTGATTGGCAGAAACGGGCGGGCGGCGGCACATCGTTCTCTTTGCGTTTGCCTAACGAGCGATCGGTATCGCGTCACAATTGAGTTTGAGGTACTATGTCCGAAGCCAGGAGCACAGTTTAGATGGCAGCCAGAATCGAACCGCTAATAACTGTTGACGACCTCGACTCCATGCCCGAGGACGGCAACCGCTATGAAGTCATCGAAGGAGAACTATTCGTGTCGCGAGCACCGGGAGTACCTCATCAACGCGTATTGAAGAATGCTGTCGTATCTTTCGATAATTACCTCGTCAACAATCCAATAGGTGAAGTCATACCTACGCCAGGTCTCATTTTCGGCAAATACAGCGGCGTAATTCCCGATATCGTTTTCTATACGCATGAGCGGGCGAGAGAAATCATTTCCGGGGAACGTTTAGTCGCGGCGCCGGAACTGGTGATCGAAATCCTCTCGCGCGGCAGCTCGAACGTGGCGCGCGATCGTATAGTGAAGCGGCAACTATACGCAAAATACGGCGTCGCAGAATATTGGATTGTCGATGCCGAGAATCGCGCCGTTGAGGTCTATCGTTTGCAGAATGGAACGCTTGAACTGGCAGTCATCTTTAGATACGAGGATGAAATCACTACGCCGCTCTTGCCGGGATTCAAGTGCTCGGTAGTCCGCATCTTCCGCTAATTAACGCCGCGTTTGCTGACGTTGCCATCGCTCATATCTATTTGAATTCCTTGATGCTCGAACGCAACTTGCTGAGTGTCGGTTCTCATGTCGAGGCGGCGCTCGGTGCCAAGAAACCTGTTGTCGCGCTCGAATCGACGGTGATCGCACACGGTCTGCCCCGGCCGAGGAATCTTGAAACTGCTCTGCGCCTCGAGCAAATCATGCGCGAAGAAGGCGTAACTCCAGCAACGATCGCCGTGATCGACGGAAAGCTTTGCGTGGGATTAGAAGAACATCAAATCGAGTTCCTTGCGAACAGCGTTGACATCAAGAAACTCAGCACGCGTGATTTGGCAATCGCAGTTGCGCGCGGTTGGAATGGCGCTACCACCGTCGCCGCCACAACGTGGATTGCGCATCGCGCTGGCATAAGTGTTTTCGCAACCGGCGGGATCGGCGGCGTTCATCGCGGGTCGCTGCCTGACGTCTCGGCAGATCTACCGGAACTCGCGCGCACGCCGATGATTGTGGTTTGCTCGGGAGCCAAGATGGTTTTGGATTTGCCGGCAACGCGCGAGTGGCTGGAAACGCATAGCGTCACAGTAGTCGGTTACGGGTGCGATGAGATGCCTGCGTTCTATTCGCGAGTAAGCGGTCTTTCGGTTGATGTGCGGTGTGATTCGCCTGTGGAGATCGTGCAGATTTTCAAAACGCAGCGCGAACTTGGTTTACGGTCTGCGCTGCTTGTCACGGTTCCGGTTCCAAGCGAAGCCGAAGTTCCAGCAGAACTGTTGCCCCAGACTCTCGACCAGTCTCTTGACGACGCACGCAAAGAGAAAATCACCGGCCGTGACCTCACTCCCTTCTTGCTCGCGCGCCTGGCCGAGCTGAGCGAAGGCGCGACACTGCGCGCCAACATCGCACTCCTGGAAAACAACGCGCGCGTGGCGGCACTGATCGCGCGAACACTCTGCGCCCCAAGCTGATCCATATTTCCGCAGACCTTTGCAAAAAAACTTCTCGTCGTCGACAACCAACCCATGACGGCGACGCATCTCAGGCGACAAATCTCGAAGTTTCTCCCCGGGCTGCGAATTTGAGTTCGACCAACTATATGTTGGTCGGACACAGAGCAAGGCGGTCTAACGTCGAGTATCTCTCCAGGCTCGTCGATCAGTTTTCAACCAGATGCAGAATGCCGGAACATCTCTTCCGGTAGGTTGTCTAACTCTGCGTTGACACGATAGAGCTTTCCCCAGGGCTCTCCGATCAAGTTCAGCCATTTGAAAGGAGCCCAGCCATGTCAGACCATGTTCGTTCTCTCGATCGAATTACCATCCCAGAGCCTTGCAATGCTGATTGGGAATCTATGATCGGCAACGATCAAGTGCGCTTCTGCGAGCATTGCAATTTGCACGTAACCAATCTTTCAAACTTCACCCGTCGCGAGGCCTTGCGCCTGGTCGCCCGATCGCAAGGGCGATTGTGTGTGCGCTACCTCGAGCGGCCCAGTGGTAGGGTGCTCACCAAAGGCGTCCCGGAAAAACTTCATCGCATTGGTCGTCGTGTTTCTCGAATCGCCGCCGGCGCGTTTACCGCCACTCTCAGCCTGTCAAGCGCGGCTGCGCAGAGCACGTCTCAAGAATCCGGCGCGCCACGTGCGCAAGCGTTAATCGCGCGAAAAATCCCTCAGCCGGAGCTCGGACGGAGTCTGTCAGGCCTGATAACGGATCCACACGGGGCCGTCGTTTCCGGCGCCAATGTGACCCTGACAAACGTTCAAACTGCCGTCGCATACGTTTATACAACTGGGGATGACGGCGCCTTTGAGTTCTTAGTTTCCGATGTGGGCCGTTACAAGCTCGGGGTGGACGCTCAGGGTTTTGCGGAAAAGGAAATCCGCGGACTGGATTTGAAACCCGATGACAATAGAGCCGTAAATGTTGAACTCGAGCTGCCAGAAATAACCGCGCAGGTGGAAGTAAAAGCAGGCTCAACGGTGATGCAATCAGTCATGGGAGCCGTTGCATTTGTCGAGCCGGCAGATCCACTGGTTAAGGCAGCGTTCAAAAACGATCTAGAGGGGGTCAAGCAACTCTTATTTGTCACCACCGACATAAACGCGATTGATTCACAAGCCAACGCAAACGCTATCGACTACGCGGTCCAGCACGGCAATCGCGAGATGGTGCAAGTGTTGCTGTCCGCGGGAGCCGATGTGAACGCGAGAAATCGAGATGCCCGGACATCTCTCATGTATCTCGGCAACCACGCGAGTACCGATCTGGTTCGCGATCTGCTTGCGGCCGGAGGGGATGTTAATGTCCGAGATGATTACGGTGAGACTCCGCTGATGAAAGCCGCGGCTTGGCTGAGCTTTCCAGTCTTGAAAGAACTGATCGACGCGGGCGCAAGGATCGATGCGAAGGACGATCATGGCGGGACGGTACTGATGAACGCGGCTGAAAATGAAGACGTGAGGATGCTGAGACTGCTCATCGGCGCAGGCATCGATCCCAACGCAAAGGACGAGAAAGAAGAGACGGCTTTAACCATTGCTGCGCGTTCGGGAAAACTAGACCGCGTTAAGGCCCTCCTCGATGGCGGAGCAGATATCGAGTCGAAGACAAGTGAGGGCAAAACGGCGTTGATGTTTGCCGCCGGCAATGATAATCCAGAAGTTGCCAGAGCCCTCATCGCCGCCGGCGCTGAGGTAAACACGAAAGACAGAGATGGCAAGACGCCTCTGATTATTGCCTCAGACGAGGGGGATTCGGAGACGGTGCAAGCTTTGATAAGCGCCGGCGCCAGGATTAACGACCGAGATGATGTCGGATGGAGCGCGTTGATGTATGCGGCCAGCACCAGGGATGAAGAGAGCGTGAAAGTTCTGCTGAACGCGGGCGCCGATGTAACGGTGAAAAATAAAGAAGGAAAGACCGCGCTTTCTTTGGCTCGCGAGAATGAGCACAAAGAGGTTGTTAAGTTGTTGGAAGCCCGTGGCGCCCCGGAATGAAAGACCGCGCTGTCCTCATCCCCTAATCTGGGCCAGATGCTGCTCTGGCCCAGTCATGATGGCTCTCCCCACATTGAAAGTTAGCGAGCGATGTTAACGAGGCTATAACCGATTCCGCAAAATTGACCTGAAACCTCTTACTTGGATTATTGATGACCAATCAATCAAGTTTGAGCGGCTTGAACTCTGACCTGATTATGTTAAGCTCCTCGGCGGTTATTCGATCTGTTTCTAGG
>QHXG01000150.1 GCA_003222845.1 Acidobacteriota bacterium
TTGACGCGACTTCTCTCCAGCATCATGGCCGCTTCGAGCGAGACGGTCCCACCCGCGGGTTCAGAATGGGGAATGACCGGCTGCCTTACGGGCGTAGACTCAGTTCGCTTGCCGCGTGCCACTACGTTGTCTGCTTCTCCAATTGGGCCAATCGTAATGATTCTGAGCAGAGAAATCTATAAAAAAGAGAAGCGCGTCAGCGAATTTCTTTTGCTCCTGGCGGTCTGTCTTCGCGCCTTTTGCGTGAAACTTGTTCCGATTAATCGCGCGGCCCGAGAATATATCCTTCGCCGCGGCGAGTATGGATAAGCTTGGTGACGTGTTGGTCGTCGATCTTCCGGCGCAAGTGGTTGACGTAAACCTCGATCGTATTCGAGAAAGGATCGAATGACCCGTCCCAAACGTGTTCCGCGATCTCAGATCGCGATACGATTCGTCCGGCGTGACGCGCCAGGTATTCGAGCAGTGCGTACTCCTTCGACGTCAGATCGATTTGTCGCAAACCGCGCGTGACGCGATGGCTGGCTGTCTCGACCACGAGATCGTCGATTTCGAGGCGCGCCGGCCGAAACTGTGGGTGACGCCTGAGCAAAGCTCTCACGCGAGCCAGCAACTCGCGAAACGAAAAAGGCTTGGTCAGATAATCGTCCGCGCCGGCGTCGAGCCCTTCGATTCGATCATCGACAGTCGCGCGAGCGGTCAACATCAGGATCGGCGTTGCGTCGCCCCGCGCCCGTAGCTCGCGGCAGACTTCGAATCCATCACGAGTGGGAAGCAGGACATCGAGCAGGATCAAATCGTAGTCATTAATCGCGCTTTGATAGAGGGCGGACTCACCATCACCGGCCACATCGACGGCATAAGCATGCTCGCGCAATCCTTTCGCGACCACTTGCGCCATGCGCGGCTCGTCTTCAACCAGCAGGATTCTCACTTCGCTATAAGATGGTTCCTTAAGTGGCGCTCGATTTTGGCGACGGATGAGGGCGAGAAATTCATTGCTGCGCGATACGAGTCAAGTGCATCGCGGCACATTGCCAAGAGTCGCTTCGTCGGATGAAGACATTCGTGAAGCGAAAGTTTCCGCCGATATCGTGGCCCTCGAAACGGCCCTTCACTACCGTGCTGCCGGTCACGACGGCCGCATTATCATAGATGCTCACGACCTGGTCGCTATTGGAAACGGATTCATAGGTGGCGGAGTCTGCCTTGACGCCGTCCAGGTATTCCGTCTTGTTGGCTACGAAGCCCGCCGGATTCGTCAGCATGAATTCGTCCGTCAGCAGACGTTCCAGATGGGCCACGTCTTTATGTGACTTGGCGATCGTGATTTGATCGGTGAGTTTGAGTAAGGCGGTCCGGGTTTTATCAGACTTGTCCGTCGCTTGACCGAAAGCAGATGATAAGAACGCGATGAGCAAAGTAACCGTCAGAAGAAACTTTTTCATCATCAGACTCCTTTTGAGCGATTAGAGTAGCATTGTCGCGCTCAAGATGTCCCGATGGATGACCGCACGCGTCACTCCACTGAGCTTTGCTATTTCGGCTGTAGCCCAAACTGTAAGTATGATGCTCCCCGGGCCTGGCGGAGGACAAGGCCCCCAGTAGCTTGCTGAAAAAGTCGAGGCGGGACTGATTACAGTTGCGGGATCGTCGAATACGATCGTGCTGGTTTTTCCACTAGCCCAGGCGTTCACGCCTGGGTTGGCGAGGTGACGTTAAATTCTTGAGCCCCATTTATGGGGCTTTTGATAATACCTTCAAGCAATAGACTATCTAAAGCAGTAAAGCTAAGCCTCCTGAAGGAGGCTTGGTGAATTAATTTGTTTTTAGTTCCCCAGGCGTGAACGCCTGGGCTAGAGAAAAGAGTCTTTCACCAGCCTGCTAGCGGGCTACTGGCGACGCGAACGCCAGCTTTCTGCATGAAGAGAGATCCACGCACGATCCTGCTTACTTTGTGGCGTTGTCTCAAGCTGCAATGCCCAGCTTGCGGCAGAGCCTCAATCGTTCAGCGTCCCTTCTATGTCAAGAAAAGTTGCAGCGCGTGCGGCGTGATCTTCAAACGTGAAGAGGGATTCTTTGTCGGGGCGATTATGGCGAACGTCGTCGCTACCGAAGTTTTTATTTTGCTGGTTTACTTTGCCAGCCTGCTATTAACCAACTTTGACGAGCAGATCACCCTCACCATCCTGTTCGTGATTGGCGTTTCGTTTCCGGTCGTCTTCTATCACCATAGCTGGAGTCTTTGGCTGGGGATGGATCATCTGATCGAAGGGTTGCCGCGCGAGAAGAGGTAGGAAGCAGACAGCAGGAGGCAGACGGCAGGAAGCAGACAGCAGGAGGCAGACAGCAGGAGAGGTTGATTATTAGCCGGTGTAAGGTTCCAGGGCACGGCGGAGTTCTTCGGGCACGGGGACCGGCCGCAAGTTATCGCGGCGGGTTGCGACGAGCACGAAGTGCGCGGTCGCGATCAACTTCTCTTCAATTTTGTTGTCTCGATCTTTGCGGCGTACTTCGAAATTCAGACGCAGGGACGTGGTTCCGATCTTTCCTACCCAGACGCTGACCTCGAGAAGGTCGTCGAGTTGCGCCGCGCGATGAAAGTCGCACTCCAGATGAACGCGCGGTAGCCAGATGTTCAGCTCGTCGAAGACCACGCCGTATGGCAGTCCCGCTGCGCGGAATAATTCCGTCTCGGCAATTTCAAAAAAGCGAATATACGAGCCGTAAAAAATGATGCCGGCAGCGTCCACATCGCCCCAGCGCACACGTTCTTCGATAGTGAACTTTTGCAGGTCTGTCATTTTAATACTTCGTCCACTTCTAGAGTTACCAGAGCATAGCCGTTAGGTCGAATGATGGGTTCTCATTCACACCCTGCTTTAGCTGGGTGACAACGGGACTCGGCTACACATCAACCGTTTTAACGGTTTCAGCGCCCCAAGCAAACCGTGAAACGGTTGAAGACGCTGTGACCCTCGGGTTAACACCCAGCTAAAGCAGGGTGTGAATGACAATTCATCTATCACGATCCGGTTTTCTTATGAAGCCGAGTAGAACTCTATTAAAAACTTCTGGCTGCTCCATGTTCATCAAATGCCCGGCGTCATCAATGATTTCCAAATGCGAATTCCTAATGCCGCGACGTATAAACTCGGCATCTTTCGCCTTTCTGACGCCATCCTCGCGGCCGGCAATGATTAGAGTCGTCGCCTCAATGTCACTGAGTTCATTTGAATAATCGCGTCTCGCGGCCATGCCGCGTTGCGCCGCCGCGGCGCCTCGCCGATCAGTGCGCAAGATCATTTCGCGGACACGAGAAACAACTTCGGGTTTTTCCGCGAGTGTGCGTGGCGCCAAGACCTTCGGCAACATCGCATCGGCGACGAAGCTGATGCCTTCAGCCAGGATGCGACGCGCCTGCTGTTCGCGTGATTGCTTTTCATCTTCATCAGGGCCCTGCGCGCGCGCGCCGGCCAGCACGAGTGCCCGCATTCGGCTCGGAAAGAGACGTGCGAATTCGAACGCGACATAACTTCCCATTGAGAGCCCACAGACAACAGCGCTGTCGATTCTTAGTTCATCCATGAATGCCGCGACACCTTGCGCCATCTGTTTCATTGTGGTGAATGTTCGATAACCTTCAGCTTGTCGTTCTCGTTCAGGCGCAGGCTTTTCAGAGTCAGCGACAAGCTGAAGCTTGTCGGACATTTCGCCCAAACCGTGAAGATCGGGAGCAACCGCGCGAAAGCCATGCGCGCTGAGAAAATCGATCTGTTCGCGCCACATCGAGCGATTGAATGGATAGCCGTGCAGCAGAATGATGGCGGGGCCATCGCCTTCATCGTAAGGTTGAGGCATTAGTTGGATTTCCATGTCAAATGACGAATGGAAAATGATCTTTCTTCTTGAGATCAACCGCCCGCTACCGCAGGCGGTTCTGACATTAATTCGGCGACGACAGCGATCAACTCCGCCGGCTCGATCGGTTTCGGCAGATAGCTTTGATAACCGGCCGCCAGAGCGCGGCGGCGATCTTCTTCGCGGGCGTAGGCCGTGATCGCGACCGCTGGGAGTGTCTTCGCATGGCCTAACTCGAGCGCGCGAATCTCTTCAATCAATTGATAGCCATCCTGCACCGGCATAGCGATGTCGGACACCAACACATCGGGACGCGCTCGTTTGATTTCCCTAAGCGCCTCTTGCGCGGACGCGACCGCGGTGACCCGCGCCTGCCGTTCGTTCAAGGCCGCCGAAATCATCTCGCGCGTGCCGGCGTCATCATCGACCAGCAACACGTGAACTCCGTTCAATTCAGGTTGAGTCTGCAATTGATCGCTACTCGTTTCCGGCGCGTCCGCCGCTATCAATCCGTCGCTCAAAAGCAAAGGCAGCGTTACCGTAAAGGTCGCGCCTCTTCCTTCGCCGGCGCTATTTGCGCGCACGGAGCCGCCGTGAATCTCGACCAGATGCCGCACGATTGCGAGACCCAACCCAAGTCCGCCATGCGCCCGCGTCGTGCTGCTGTCGGCTTGCCGAAAACGCTCAAAGACATGAGGCAAAAAATCCGCGCGGATGCCCTGGCCATTGTCGGCGATCTCAAGGTGCACGTGCGTATCGTCCTCAAAGGTGCGAATGCGAGCCTTCCCAGCCGCTGGCGTAAACTTGATGGCGTTCGAGAGCAAATTCCAGACAATCTGTTGCAAACGATGCGCGTCACCGGAAACTAATGCGGGATGATCACCCAATTCAGTTTCAATCGAAATCTTTTTCGCCTCGGCCGTCGGACGCACTACATTAATCGCGGCTTCGATTACCCGAGTCAGCTCAGTCGGCTGGAGATTTAGATAGAGATTGCCCGTGATGATGCGCGACACGTCGAGAATGTCATTGATGAGTTCCGCCTGCGCTTTGGCGTTGCGCTGAATAGTTTGAATCGCGCGTCGAGCCTGATCCTCCGCGAGTTTGTCAGAGTCAAGCATATGCGCCCATCCCAAAATCGCCGTCAGGGGCGTGCGCAATTCATGAGAGACCGTGGCGAGAAACTCGTCCTTCAGACGATTGGAGTTTTCAGCTTCGGCGCGGGCCTGGCTTTCGCGCGCCAACAACTGCGCATTCTCGATCGCCACGGCGGTAAGATTCGCCGCCATCCGCAGCGCCGTCGCATGCGCGGCTTTGTAAGCGTGCGGCGCGTAGCTTTGCGCTTCGATCGTCCCGACAACCCTTCCCAGCACCGACATCGGAACCGCTAGAGATGACTGCGGTCGTAAGCCATTGTCAGGTCCGACGATAACTTGCGGATGGCCGCTGGTGGTTTTCATATAATTGTCCGTGATCACGACTGCTGCCGTGCGCACAGCCCGGCTGTTCGGGCCATCAGTGGTTACCGGCATGGGCGGCAAGGCAGAAACATCGAACTCGACGCCATCGCCCCAGCCATACGCCGCCGTGCGAACGTCTTTCAAAGGATCGTAGAGCGATACAAATAATCCGTCGCACGGCACCGAAGCGATTGAGAAATCGCGCAAGGCTCGATAGATGGAAAGCAATTCATGCGACGCGCCCAGGGCTTGTGCCAAGGCGGCAATCCGCTCCAGCAGTTGCTCATATTCAACGATGGCGCGCTCGTTCGCCGCCCGCAGTTCTTGGTCGGCTACTTTGTGTTTGGTGATGTCAACGGTTTGCCCAATGACCCGGCGCGCTTTGCCGTGCTCATCCCGCAGCACGATCCCGCGGTTGTAGAGGTTGCGGTAGCGGCCGTCTTTATGAAGGACTCGATATTCGGCTTCCAGCGTGTCACCTTCGAGCTGGTTGAGATACTCAATAGCCTCCGCCTTGGAGAGTGGAAAATCGGCCGGGTGTGTAAGCGCCTTCCACGCTTCCCAGGTTTCGGCAATTTCATCGGGGGCGTAACCCAGGACTTGGGAAAAGTTCTCGCTGCGTTCGACCGTGTCGGTCTCCAAATTCCAATCGTAGTGGAAACTGTTCGAAGCCTCCTCGGCGACATGGAAGCGATAATTCGCCAGCAGTAGCTCTTCCTTTGATTTTCGCAGCGCGGCTTCTACCGTTTTGCGCTCGCCGAGGCTCTTACGCAGACTCTTCTCGGCATGTATCAGCTCGCGCGTCGCGCTTACGGCGGTGATTTGGGCCCGGGTCTGCGATCGAGTAATCGCGAACAGTAACAGACTCAAAAGAGCGCCGCTGATCAAGGTCAGCATCTCGAAATTTGCGGAAGAGTTCGCTTCAAAATTGCGATTGGTTTCGAAGCGCAAGGTCCAGGGACGATCTGCGATCTCGATCGTGGTAATTGCGGCAAACCGCGAAGCGTTACTTGCAGCATCCGTGCGCGGCCCTGAGTCGTAGAGCAGATTCGTAACCTCAGCCGTCGCTCCATCGAAGACCTGGAAGTCGGTTCCCTGGTATTCATTCGCCGCCAGAATGTTCGTCAACAAATCTCCGGCCCGAAAAGGACTGTAAACAAAACCAATGAGCGCGGCGCGGCGTTCTTCGACTGTGTCGGTCTTGGCGTCGTTACGATAAACCGGCTCGTAGATTAGAAATCCAGCTTGCTTTGGCTCTTCGATCTCCTGCACCAAAGTCACACGGCCAGACGCCACCGGCAATCCGAGGTCGCGCGCGCGTTCCATCGCCGTGCGCCGAATTGGATCGGTAAACATGTCATAACCGATGGCGACTTGATTACGGCGATTGACTGGCTCCAGATAAATGATCGTGTGATATTCCGCACGCTCGCCTTCCGGCCAAATTTTGAACGTGGCATTACCGCCATCGCGCATCGTCTCGACGAGTTGGTTTCTTTCGTCAGGTCGCAGCCGCACGCTGAAACCGATTCCCTGAATTCCCGGATAATGCCGCGACAGATCGAGCTGGTTCACAAACCGGCGAAATTCATCCTGTTCGACAGCGTGACTCGCCGCGAACAGTCCCGTGCTCGCGCGCAGCAAAGCGACATATGTGTCCATCCGGTTATCGAGCGTGGTGCTGATTTGCTGTACCGAAGATTCAAAACGCGCCCGATCCTTGGCCTGGGCGGTGCGGTGAATATAGAGCGCCGCCAAAAAAGTCACGATCAGTGCGCCGCCAAGCACCGCATAGGGAATCCACGGCCGCGACTGAGAAGCGAGTTGTTGACGGAGACGACGATTCATTCCAGGTAGCTCAAGCTGTCAGCCTGCGCGTTTATCTCAAATCCACTGAAGAGACCGGCACCAGCGGGGGATTGCTGTGCGAAGAAAGATATAACTGCGGCGCGTGAAACTCAAATGATTAATGCGACCTGCGTCAGCGGGTAGCACGGTGGGCGGCTCGTGTTTAGGAGTCTGTCGGAGAATTCGTCTCTGTGGTTCTCGGTGCGATCTCTGTGCCTCTGTGGTGAGCATCTTCTTTAGGAATTCCACCACGGAGGCACAGAGAACCACAGAGTTTGCACAGAGAAATGCTTTTCCCCGACAGGTTCCGTAACAGCAAAACACCCACAAGCTCTAA
>QHXG01000800.1 GCA_003222845.1 Acidobacteriota bacterium
AAGCACGCCGCAGATTCGATCGTGCGGAGAGAATTTCGAAGCGAAGCCGGAAGACACAACGGACAACGTCAACAGCCTAGGGATTTTGCTCACCTTCGGGCGCTTCAAATTCTTTGACGGCGGCGACCTGACGTGGAATATCGAAAATCGCTTGGCTTGCCCGAAAAACGTGGTCGGCGTCGTCGATGTCTATCAGGTGGATCACCATGGCTTGGACATAAGCAACAACCCGGCGTTTGTCCGCGCGCTCAACCCTCGCGTCGCGATCATCAATGACGGTCCGCGGAAAGGCGGCGAAGCGCGCACGTTCGCAACTCTGAAGAGCCTGAATGAGATCGAAGCCATCTATCAATTGCATCGCAATGTGCGCACCGTCGACAAGGACAATACAATGTCGGGCTACATTGCAAATGAAGAAGAAGTCTGTCAGGGGAATCTCATCAAGATCTCAGTCGATCCTACGGCCCGGTCTTATACGGTGAGTATCCCAGCGCGGCAACTCAGTCGCAGCTATCGAACACGATAATCCGGGCAGTATCGCAGGGGTTCGAAAAGTGATCGAAGCGAAAGAATTGAGTACGACCTTTCAGAGTTTGTGTGGAAGCGAGCCGCGAATTTATCGCGCGCCGGCACGGGTAAACCTGATTGGCGAGCACACAGATTATAACGAAGGCTTTGTGATGCCCGCCGCCATCAACTTCTCAACCTGGGTCACTGTTACTCCACGAGATGACCGCGTGATCGCCGTTTCTTCGGAGAATTTTCAAGAGACCTTCAAGTTTGACTTAGACGACAAAACTGCGAGAGAGAGAGGACATTGGAGCGATTATGTTCGCGGAGTTGCGCTGACGCTGGAGCAGGCAGGCTATCGACTGAAGGGCGCGCAACTTCAAATCCGCGGCGACGTGCCTATTGGCGCGGGACTGAGTTCGTCCGCGTCAATCGAAGTAGCGACTGGTTATGCCCTGTTGCAGCATTCAGGATTTGCCATTGAGCGAATCGAGCTGGCAAAGCTCTGTCAACGCGCAGAACAGAATTTTGTCGGCATGCGTTGCGGTATCATGGACCAGTTCGTCGCCTGCCATGGTCAGGAGGGAAGGGCATTGCTGCTAGACTGTCGATCGCTTGAGTATGAACTCTTGCCTCTTCCCGAAGACGTTCGGTTGGTAATCTGCAATACGATGGTCAAACACCAGTTGGCCGGCAGTGAATACAACCAGCGCCGATCGGAATGTGAGGAAGGCGTACATCATCTGGCTCGGGCGTTGCCTGACGTGCGGGCTTTGCGCGACGTGAGCCTCGCGGATCTGGAAGCGCATGGACGTGAACTACCGGAAGCAGTTTACCGCCGCTGCCGGCATGTGATTAGCGAAAATACCCGCGTGCTTCAAGCAAAGACTGCCCTCGAAAACAGGGACCTGTCTGAGTTTGGTCAACTGATGAATGAATCGCATCGCAGCCTGCGCGATGATTACGAAGTCAGTTGTGCAGAGCTGGATCTAATGGTTGAGCTTGCCCGTGAGGCGCACGGTGTTTATGGAGCGAGGATGACTGGCGGCGGATTCGGCGGCTGCACGATCAATTTGGTAAAGGCTGAGTCGTGCACAGATTTCAGGGATTCAGTGGCGCGCGAATACGAGAGAGCAACCGGCGTCGCGCCCGAGATTTATGTCTGTCGAGCAGCAGTTGGCGTTAGCGAAGTTGCTGCTGATTCGCTCAGTAATTAGGCGCGTCAAAAAAGACCAAACTAAGACCAAACAAAGCCCGATACGAACTGCTGGCCAGCCCACAGCGAGGATCTGACCGCCGAGGAATCCCCGAGCAGAATACTCACCCTCGCAGCAAAACATCTTTTTTGATGAGTATCCCAAAAAATGCTTGACACGTTAGCGGTAACGGAATAATATCCGCAATTGTTTGGGCTCTCGTATAGCAATGTCAAGAGCGCCAAAAATTAATAACAAGGTGAACTGATACTGAAATATTCCTTAGGCAAATTCGGCTTTATCTAGTATCTGGTTTCGGACTTTCACTTAGATCAAAGAGCTAAATAGCGCAGTTGGTTTCAAGTGCGCTAGTCAGAAAGTCGAGTTGACGTTTCGCCAAGCGCAGCCCGCGCCGTGTTTCGCCGCCAAAGCCAAAAAAAGGAGACACCATGTTTAGTTTGAACCATAGACCCTCTTTTCGCCCCCGTTCCGTGCTCAGTATTAATCGCAGTTTGACAAGTGTGGTGCTGGGCCTCTGGGCGGCGATAATCATAAGTTCACCTGCCTTTGCGCAATCAGTGACCGGCAACATCTCCGGATCGGTAATCGATCCGAACGGCGCGGTTGTGGCGGGCGCCAGCGTCACGCTGGTAAACGACCAGACCAAGGACAAGCGCGACCAAGTGTCAAATGAATCCGGCAGATTCAACTTCGCGTCCGTCCAGCCGGGCGTTTATACGCTGAAGATCGAACATCAGGGGTTCGAGACGTTGTTGAAAACCAAAGTTGTCCTGAGCGCGAATGAAGGTCTGGCGCTTGGCGAACTGGCCTTGAAGACCGGCCAGGTAAGTGAGACGGTCACGGTGCAGAGCGAAGGGCAGATCGTTGAAAAAGAAAGTAGCGACCTGACTGCGCGGCTGACTTCCGATCAGATTAGTCTAATCTCGACGAAGGGACGTGACATCACCTCCCTGCTGCGGCTCATACCCGGCACGTCAAACAACGACGACATTGAAGCTGTTGGAGAGGGGTTCGGTACCGACTTGCCCAACTTCTCAGGACAACGTGGCCGTTCAGCAGTTGCCACGATTGACGGACTGTTTGCCGGCGAGCCTAGCGGGTCTAACAAGGTCAGCATGACGATTAACCAGGATGCGGTCGCCGAAGTGAAGGTCCTGCGCAACAACTATGCGGCGGAGTACGGCAACAATGGCGGCGCCATAATCAATATTGTCTCTAGGGGTGGCGGCAAGGATTATCGTGGTAGCGTCTATTATTTCGTTCGTAATGAGTCGCTCAACGCCAACAACTTTTTCAATAACAAGGCCGGTTTGGTTAGGCCAATCTACCGCCACAAGATTCCCGGCTTCAATATCGGAGGGCCATTGCCGCTGCCACGCTTTGGCGAAGGCGGACCCAGCCTGATGAGGAATAAAGCATTCTTCTTCTTCTCCTTTGAAAAGCCGCACACGATCACACCGACTGATCCGGTAACTGTGACCGTGCCGACAGCTCTCGAGCGGCAGGGAAATTTTTCATTGTCGAAGAATTCGAGCGGCGTCACGCCGAGCGTTATTGATCCGCTCACGGGCTTACAATTCCCGGGCAATATTATTTCACACGCCGGCAGTCCAGGATGCGGCGTGACGATAAGTTGCATCAACCCAAGCATGCAGAACTTGCTCAACTACTTTCCGCTGCCTAATTCGCCCACTGCCGCCATTCCCGGACGCTATATTAACCAGAAGAGCGTGGATGTTCCGAAACGCAGCCCAGTCATCCGATTTGACCTCAAACCCACGAACAAAGACAGCATCTACTGGAAGGCTCAATGGTGGACTTCAGATAACCAGGGGCTCGGCACCTCTGGATGGCCCAACGGAACCGGAGGTGTTGATAGATGGGGAATCAGTTCTCATTATCTTTACAAG
>QHXG01000151.1 GCA_003222845.1 Acidobacteriota bacterium
ACCTCCGGTTTCGGCCTTCCAACTCAGCTTCCCATCGGCGACACTGAGGGAAACCAACACGCCGCTGACAAGAGGCACATAAATCAGATTGGCATCGGCTGCCGGTGTTAGGTTAGAAGTTTGATCGGAATCGTAACGCCACTTAATGGTCAGCGGCTGCGAAAGAGCGATTTGATTCTCGTTGCGGCTACGCGCCAATAGGACGCCTGAAGCGCAGGCAAGTACTACCAGAAACGACACCGAAGCTTTAAAGGATCTCGTATGCAAAGATGGAGTATCGTGGTTCATGCTTCGAGCAGTCGTCGTTATTGCCGATAAGTCGCTTTGCTCGTCCGTTAACTGGCAACCTATAATTCGATGTCTCGTGAGAGTGAACATGTTTGACGCATAGACTGACGTGGAGGTTTTTCTTTTTTGCAGAGCGAAAGTCACGAAAGAATCATCATACTCGACTTTGGTTCACAGTACACCCAACTGATTGCGCGGCGAGTGCGCGAAGCTGGCGTTTACTGTGAGATTCTTCCATACAGTGTTTCAGTTGAGGAAATTCAATCGCGCGAGCCGAAAGGCTTAATTCTTTCCGGCGGGCCTTCTTCGGTTTACGACGACGATGCGCCCAAGCCACAAACGGGATTACTGGCAACCACGCCTTACCCGGTGTTGGGAATATGCTATGGGTTGCAGTTGATGGCGCATGGTTTGGGCGGAAAAGTTCTGCCTTCGAAGAGTAGAGAGTACGGTTACGCTCGTTTGACCGTTGTCGACTCGACGAGCCGTTTGTTTGCAGGCCTGCCGAAAGAGATGGATGTGTGGATGAGCCATGGAGATCATGTTACAGAGCTTCCCGACGGATTTCGCATGACCGCACAGACGGCTGATGCAGTCAATGCTTTTGAGAGCCCGGCTCGACGCATTTATGGACTGCAATTCCATCCGGAAGTAGCGCACACGCCGCTTGGAGCGCAAATCCTTCGCAACTTTCTGTTCGAGATTTGCGAATGCAAAGGTGATTGGACACCAGCCGCCGCAATCGAGGAGCAGACGGAACGCATTCATGATTGCCTGGGCGAAAATGGCCAGGCGATTTGCGGATTATCAGGCGGGGTGGATTCTTCAGTAGCGGCTGCCCTGGTGCACCGCGCGGTGGGCGATCGCCAAATCTGCCTCTTCATTAACAACGGGCTGCTGCGGGAAGGTGAGTTCGAAGCGACGCTCGCTTTGCTGAAGCAGAAACTAAAACTCAACATTCGTGGCGTCGATGCCAGCGAACGCTTTCTGGTGCCTTTGCAGGGTGTATTCGATCCCGAAGCTAAGCGAAAGATCATCGGAGCGACCTTTATCGATGTGTTTGAAGAAGAGGCCAAGCGGATTGGCAACGTTGGTTTTCTAGTGCAAGGGACTTTGTATCCGGACGTAATTGAATCCGTGTCAGTGCGCGGACCTTCAGTCACGATCAAGAGCCATCACAACGTTGGCGGGCTGCCCGAAAAAATGAACCTGCAATTGATCGAGCCTTTGCGCGAGCTGTTCAAAGATGAAGTCAGGTTGATCGGAAGGGAACTGGGAGTGCCGGAAGAGATTCTCACGCGGCATCCCTTTCCCGGGCCGGGTCTGGCGGTAAGAATTCTTGGCGACGTTACGGAGGAGCGGCTCCGTATTCTGCGCGCTGCGGATCGAATTCTGGATGAAGAGCTGAGACAGGCTGAGCTTTATGGCTCCGTCTGGCAGGCCTTCGCGGTGTTGCTGCCGATTTCGACCGTCGGCGTCATGGGCGACGAACGCACTTACGAACGCGTCATTGCCATTCGCGCCGTTACCAGTGTTGACGGAATGACGGCGGACTGGGCGCGCTTGCCGCACGATTTGCTCGCCCGAGTTTCGACCCGCATTGTATCCGAAGTGAAAGGCGTCAATCGCGTCGTATACGATATCAGCTCAAAACCCCCCAGTACGATCGAGTGGGAATAAAATAAAAACTAACTGCAATATGTTGTTTAGTTGATTCAAGACTGCCACGTGATATAGTGTCCGAGTCGGCCGAACCCGAATTAGTTCGCTCTTTATTCTTCGGCGATTATCCATCATGAATGACCAGGAATTCGTTCACCTCCATTTACACACCGACTACAGCCTTCTCGACGGCGCCATTCAAATCAAACCTCTTTCTGAACGCCTTGAAAATCTGGGCATGAAGGCGTGCGCCATGACCGACCATGGCAACATGTACGGCGCGATTTCGTTCTACAACACGATGAAAGCGCGCGGCATCAAGCCAATCATCGGCTGCGAAACTTATATCGCGCCCGGCAGTCGAAGGGATCGCGCGGGGCGCGCGGCTCCCGGAGAGAAGGTCAACTTTCACTTGATTCTGCTGGCGAAGGATTACGAGGGCTATCGGAATCTTTCCCGCCTTACCTCAAAGGCATTCACTGAAGGCTTCTACTACAAGCCACGCATCGACAAAGAACTGCTCGCTCAGCACAGCAAGGGGTTGATTGCGCTTTCGTCATGCATGTCCGGCGTGCCGTCGGCATTGCTGGCTCAGGATCGCTTCGATGATGCCGCGGCTGCGGCCTTGGAGTTTGAAGAGATCCTGGGCAAGGGAAATTACTTTCTCGAAATTCAGGAACATGGACTGGAGCCTCAGGCGCGCATTCGCAAGCCATTAGTCGAATTGTCAAAGCGGACCGGCATTCCTCTGGTCGCCACGAATGATGCGCACTATCTGATGCCCGACGATGCACGTGCTCACGACGTTTTGCTATGCATCGGTTCAGGTAAAACAGTCAGCGACCAGAACCGCCTGAGATACGGCACGCCGAACTTCTATGTCCGATCGCCAAATGAGATGTGGGACATCTTCGGCGCCGAACTTCCCGAGGCTTTGCGGCGCACGGTCGAGATCGCCGAAACGTGTGACTTGACGTTGCCGAAAGGCGTCAACTACCTCCCAAACTATCCGATTCCGGAATCCGACCCACGCCTGTCGGCGGATGAATACTTCGAGAAGACAGTTCGCGACGGTTATCAGACTCGAAAGGTCCAGGTTTGGGATCTCGAATTGGCCAAAGGGGAACTCAAGCATACGTTCGCAGAGTACGAGGCACGCTTGTCGCACGAGATCGAAGTCATTAAGCGGATGGGGTACGCCGGCTATTTTCTGATCGTATGGGACTTTGTTCGCTATGCGAAGGAGCACGGCATCCCGGTTGGTCCGGGTCGGGGCTCGTCCGCCGGCTCGCTGGTCGCTTTCTGTCTCGGCATCACCGACATTGATCCCTTGAAGTACAACCTGTTCTTTGAGCGTTTTCTTAATCCGGAACGGGTTTCGATGCCGGACATCGATATTGATTTCTGCGTGCGTGGGCGGGCAGAAGTCATCAATCACGTGGCAAATCTTTACGGACGCGAATCGGTCTGCCAGATCATTACGTTCGGGACGCTGGCATCGCGAGCGGCAATCAAAGATGTGGGGCGCGCCCTCGATATGCCTTATGCCGAAGTCGAAAGGATTTCCAAGATGATCCCGCCGCCGGTGCGTGGGCGCAACGTGAGCATCGAGCAGGCAATTGAGCAAGTTCCTGAGTTGCGTAAGGCGATCGATACTAACGAACAGGTCAAGGAAGTCATCGATATCGCTCGACGAATCGAGGGTTGCGCGCGTCATGTGTCCGTACATGCTGCCGGTGTAGTCATCACCCCCGAGCCCCTCGAAGAAATTGTGCCGATCGCCGTCTCGGCCAAAGACGAAGTTACAACTCAATACGAGATGACGGATCTGGAGAAGGTCGGCGTTCTTAAGATGGATTTCCTGGCGCTTAATACGCTTACCATTATAAACGATTGCTTAAAGAGCTTAAAGCATTCGCTTAGCGAGCCTTTTTCGTGGTCGAAGGTGATGCTTAACGACGAAAAGACTATGCAACTGTTTACGGAAGGCCGTACGGATGCGATATTTCAGTTTGAATCTTCGGGGATGCAGGACATTTGTCGGAAGCTTAAGCCCAGGAGCATTGAAGATCTTTCGGCGCTTAACGCGCTCTATCGACCGGGTCCGATCGACGGCGGGATGGTGGACGAATTCATTCAGCGGCATCACGGAAAGAAGAATGTTCGATACATCGTGCCTGAAATGAAGGAGATTTTGGACAGCACGCATGGCGTCATTGTCTATCAGGAGCAGGCGATGCAGTTGGCGCAGAAACTGGCGGGCTACACAATGGCCGAAGCCGATAGCCTGCGAAAGGCCATGGGCAAGAAGAATCGCGAAGAGATGGCCCAGCAGGAACAGAAATTCATTCAGGGATCAGTGGACCGAGGCATTAAACGAGATAGGGCGCAGCAAATATTTTCGCTCATGGCGCAATTTGCCGATTACGGTTTCCCAAAGGCCCACAGCGTGGCTTACGCCTACCTTGCGTTTCAGACAGGTTACCTCAAGGCACATTATCCGGAACACTTTTACGCTGCGGTCCTGTCGAACGAAATTGACGATACCGCAAAGGTTTTCCGTTATACGAAGGAGATGCAAGGGCAGGGAATTGCTCTACTGCCCCCGGACGTTAATGAGAGTGAGGCTGGCTTCACGCCGCTGAAAGGCGCAATTCGTTATGGCTTGGCGGCGATCAAAGGCATTGGCTTTGCCAGCGTCAATGCGATCATGAAAGCGCGCGAGAGCGGGCCGTTTCGCTCGCTGTTCGAATTTGCCGAGCGCGTCGAAGAGGGCGCAATTAATAAAAGAGTTCTCGAAGGCTTGTCATGCAGCGGTGCCTTCGATTCTTTAAAGCCCGACGATTGTACGAGCAACGAGTGGCGGGCTCGTCTGTTTGCGGCGATCGATACGGCCCTGGCGCGTTCGGCAAGAACACGTCGCGCCAAAGCTTTGGGCCAGAACGATCTTTTTGGCGGAGTGGAAGCTCCGGAAACCGATCCAGCAACTGATTTGCCTCGCGCGAAACCATGGTCGGCGTCGGAAATGTTAGCGGCCGAAAAGAAAGCGTTGGGCTTCTACATCACGGGTCATCCTTTGGACGCGCATTTCGAAACCATATCTAAGCTTGGCGCGGTTTCATCGGCTGAGTTAAGTCAACAAGAGAGTGGCGCGCGCGCGGGAATCGCCGGGCTTATCATCGACCTTCAACTTCGCACTACCAAGAAGGGCGACCGCTTCGCGATCTTTCGTCTGGAAGACCAGGCTGGCTCCGTAAAATGTGTCGTGTGGCCGGAGCCTTACAGGAGACACAGCGCGATGATCATGGAAGAAGCCACAATTCTGGTAAATGGAAGGGCTGAGATCAGCGATGAAGGGACAACTACGATAATTGCGGAAACGCTCATCGAGCTTAACCGGGCCGTGCAACACAAAGCCAGGGAGTTGGTCATCCGGCTTCCGGCCGCACCAGACTATGCGCAACTCTGCGAATCAATCAAGAGTCTGCTGGAACAGGCAAAGGGCGACTGTGACGTCTTTGTTGAGCTGATCTCAGAAGGTAAGTTGGTGCGCATGCGAGCGCATCCTGCGCTAAAGGTTCAGGGCAGCAAGGAGATCGAAGCCGCTTTGCATCGTTTGAACTGCGAGGTCAGGTGGGAAGGTTTTGCCACTGCCACGCGAGCCGTGGCCGCGAGCGGCGCAGTATAAGTTGGCATGGCAGAGGAAATCAAAAAGACAGAAGAGCACATTGCGACCGCCTTCGAGCGCGTCCAACTCGCACGTCATCCCGACCGTCCACATACGCTCGACTTTATTGAGCGTTTGTTCGAAGACTTCACGGAAATCCACGGTGATCGACGCTACGCAGACGACAGCGCAATTGTCTGCGGCTGCGCGCGTTTTCATGGCATGCCCGCACTAGTCGTCGGCCATCAAAAAGGACGCGATACGAAGCAGCGGCAATATCGAAACTTCGGCATGCCCAAGCCCGAAGGTTATCGCAAAGCAATCCGCGCCATGAAACTCGCGGAAAAATTCGAGCGGCCCATCTTTACTTTCATAGACACACCCGGCGCATATCCGGGCATTGATGCCGAAGAACGCGGACAGGCAGAGGCAATCGCTTACAACCTTCGCGAAATGGCCAAGCTGACCGTGCCTGTGATCGTGACCGTGATTGGTGAAGGCGGTTCAGGCGGGGCGCTGGCAATCGGCATCGGCGATCAGATTCTAATGCTTGAGAACGCGATCTATTCCGTAATCTCGCCAGAAGGCTGCGCGGCAATTCTTTGGAAGGATTCAAGTCAGGCCGCCCGAGCCGCTGAGCAGTTGCGACTTACCGCCGAGGATTTGCATCACGAGGAAATTGTCGATCAGGTGATTGAAGAACCTGATGGTGGCGCACATACCTCTCATGATGAAGCCGCTCGGCTGCTCGAGGCGGCACTCTCCACGAGATTTGCCGAATCAATTACGCATAATTTGGAACAACGCTTGTCGCGTCGCTATCGCAAGTTGCGACAGATGGGTAAGTGGGAAACGATTTCCGACAAACTTTAGTAAGCTCTGAATATATCTCAAGCTGTTTTCAGCCGTCGCCACGCGACGAATGTTTCGTCGATCCTACCCGGCGTTGAAACGCCGGGCTAAATTCATGACGACGCTACGCGTCAACAGGGCTTGATCAGACATTCTTCTACGTTGTCAATCACGGTCTCCCTCAGCCGATCTCTTATTTCCGCAAACGGGGATTATGAGCCTTCAGAAAAGAAGGACCAGCAGACTCTGCTTGCGCTCAACCCGAAGCGAATTTAAAACGGCACTTCGTCGTCGCTTCCGTCGGACGGCTCGGGCATTGAGTTTGTGCTAGCCGCCGCTGCTCTTGCCGGCGCCGCGCCCGCCTCATCAGATCTTGCCGCGCTGCCGATGAACTGCATGTCGGTTGCAGTCACTTCAAGCGTGTGACGTAGTTTGCCATCGCGATCTGTATACTCTTCAACGCGCAGGCGGCCTTCGATGTAGACAGGTTTGCCGCGCGATAAATACTGAGAGGCGACTTCAGCCTGACGCCGCCACAGCGTCACCCGAAACCAGGTCGTGACATCATTATTTTCTCCGGTTTTGGGATCTCGGCGGCGCTCGTTCGTAGCTAAACTGAAGTTGCAAACGGGCGTCCCGTCGGGCGTGTAACGCAGCTCAGGATCGCGGCCCAGATTGCCGACCAGAATGATTTTGTTGAAAGACATTTCGGGATCCTCCGATTGACTTCATCCGGTTATCGGGAGCTAAGAGTCATAGAGCGAGACGCCGATCCTACTCGGAGCCGTGCGGGCCGTCAAGCAAATCAGTCTTCGTCCGGATTTTTGTTTGATGAAACGAGGCGAAGGAGAGAAAAGAATTTCAACATCCCAATGCGCCAAATTTTGTAGCTAAGTCCGAGGATTTATTATTAATTTCTCATTCACACCCTGCTTTAGCTGGGTGGCCGCGAGCGACCGCCTCCGATTTCTTAACCGTTTTAACGGTTTCGATCGCGCGAGGAAACCGTTAAAACGGTAGGTGCATGGTTCTTTTCGTCCGCCACCCAGCTAAAGCTGGGTGTGAATGAGAGCTGGCCACAAATTCTTTGTGCAGTGCAAAAGTCGCTTCAATAGAAACCACGCGATGAAATCTGTTAGACTCTGGCTGTTATCGCGAGACCTTTCATGAGCGCGACGGTTTACCTCGAAACATTCGGTTGTCAGATGAATGTCGCTGACAGCGAGCGAGCCGCAGTTCGTCTGCGCGCCGCCGGTTTCAATCTCGGAGATTCTCCTGAAAACGCTGATGTAATAATCTTCAACACCTGCTCTGTTCGTGAACGCGCCGCACACAAGGTTTTCACTCGGATCGGCGAAGTTCGTCGCCAGCGTCTCAGTGATGAGCCGATTGTGGGCGTGATTGGTTGCGTCGCCCAACTCGAGGGAGCGACTTTATTCGATAGCAGTCCGTTGGTGAACTTGATTGCCGGGACGCGGGCGACGGATCGTCTGCCGCAATTAATTGGCCGCGCGCTCGATGGCGAGAATCGAATTATCGACCTGGATGAGCGCCGGGAGGGCGAGAAGTGGGACTTGCCGGCGACAGCGCGCACTTCAAAATACGTGGCTTTTGTTCCCATCATCGAAGGCTGTAACAAGTTTTGCACCTACTGCATCGTGCCCTATTCACGTGGACGAGAGAAGAGCCGCCCGGCATCGGAGATCGTTGCTGAGATTAAGGAATTGCGCGACCATGGCTATCGCGAGATTCACCTGATTGGCCAGAACGTGAATAGTTATCGGCCGCACGTGAATAGTTATCGGCCGCGGACCGAGGCTGGGCTCGAAGGCTTCAAAGGCGCGACGCTATTTTGTCGTTTATTGAGAGCGGTGGCGGCAACCGAAATGGAGAGGATTAAGTTTACGACTTCGTTTCCACGGGATTTTCATCCGGACATCGTGGCGGCGATCGACGAGTACGACAATCTATGCGAGTGGATCCATCTGCCCGTACAATCCGGCAGCGATCGGGTGCTTCGCATGATGCGGCGAGGTCACACCGCGAGCGATTATTTTAAAAGAATCGAAGCGATTAAGAATGCGCGCCGCCGAATGTCTATTACCAGTGATATCATCGTCGGCTTTCCGGGCGAGACCGACGCGGATTTTCGCGACACGATGAAATTGGTCGAACAAGTCGCTTATGACGGGCTCTACATTTTCAAATACTCCGAACGACCGGGCACGCCGGCGGCCAGGCTCGATGACAACGTCAGCAGGGAAGAGAAGACAACCAGGTTTCTCGAGTTGGAACAGGTCCAACGGAGACTTCAGCAAACGATCTACGAGCGCTACCTTGGACGGGAGATTAAGGTTCTGATTGAACGGCCCAGTTCAAAATCTGAAGATGACTTGACAGGACATTCGACGTGCCACAAGGTGGTAAACTTTCCTGCGCCCGCGGCGTGGCTCGGTGAAGTCGCGCGCGTGCGAGTAACTCAAGCAAAGTCCAATAGTCTCTATGGTGAAATACTTTCAGCCCCCTGAACGTTCGATATTGTGTACAATAGCGGGGTAGCGAACATGGAAATCGAGGTTAAGATTCGCGCTTTGATGATGGATCCAAATAGCGGAACTCCCATCATTATCCTTAAAGACGTAAACAGCGAAACCATGCTGCCGATTTGGGTCGGCGCGTACGAGGCGAATGCGATCGCGCTGGAAATAGAAAAGATTGCGCCGCCGCGGCCGATGACGCATGACCTGCTGCGCAATCTAATCGTCGAGTTAGGTCTGAGAGTCGAACGCGTCGTAGTCACCTCACTGCGTGAGAACACCTTTTATGCTGTGATTGAGCTGATCGGAGAGAGCGGCGAGTCGATGCGCCTGGATTCGCGGCCGTCCGATGCGATTGCGTTGGCGCTGCGAGCTGACTGTCCTATCTACGTCGACTCGGAAGTAATTCAAGCATCACGCAACACGATCGATACCGAAAGCGAGACTGAAGGCGAAGGTGGAGAGGAAGAGTGGCCAGACGTGATCGGCACTGAAAGCGATCTGCCGATGTGACCGCAGCTGTGATAATCGCAATCACGAATCAGAAAGGTGGGGTCGGCAAGACCACCACGGCAATTAACCTCGCTGCAGC
>QHXG01000152.1 GCA_003222845.1 Acidobacteriota bacterium
TGGTCCCGGATCATCGCCGAAGATTTGAAGCCTCATCAGCGATAGCCGTAAAGCTTGACGCGCTGAATGTCGAACTTACCCGGCGGTAAACGTATGTGGCGGCCCTGATGAGTCTGGTCGCCATTCAGCCAGCGCCCCGGCGCCCACTGACCGTTCACGTACTTTCCTTCTTGCGCTGATAGTATGCCGACGCTCACGTCGCTCGGCGTCTCAGTCTCGAAAGTAATGACCAGTCCCGTGCCCGCAAAGATAAACTCGTCCGGCCCGACTGAGATGACGAGCCCGCCGGAGATGGCGTCAGGCGTTTGGGTGTTTTGCGCTGATGACGCGAGGCGCTCGTAAGTCACGTTCAAAGCGTAGCCACCCAGTCTCACCTTCTGCGGCGCTCTCTGTTCAGCGCCTTCCGGGAGCACGCCCGCCATCGCCTTCTTTCCTTGATGCTCAAGGATTAACGGGGCGAGTTGCTTTAACACGTCATAACTGGCGGCGAGCAGCTTGCTGACCGGCTCCTCCACTGATTCGATCGCGAAGGGACTGAAGCCGATAGCGTCGTGCTGGCCAATGGCATAAAACGCGTTTACCGCACACGAGGAATTTGGCGCCGCTTCGGGAATAAACAGGGGGTTCCCCGATTGTTGATACTTCCGAGCCCACTCCGCGAAGTTCGCGAAGTAAATGTCCGGCGACAGGAAATCAATCTGCGGCGCGCCGGCTCGCCAGACGTCCATGAGGTGAGGCAAAGGCCCGGCGCTCGGATACTGGCCGGGTTGATGGCCGGGACGGATGAGCGCCGCGTTCACATACATCGGCAACTTGTATTCGGCTGCGCCGCGTTGAGCCACTTGATTCGTGTAACGCGCAAAGTACCACGCCATGAAAATCTCGTCCGTCTTAGTACCCGGTCCGAAAACTTCCTCCCATGTGCCGCGAGTTTTGAACCCGGCGGCGGCCCACGGTGCGCGAAACTCCGGAATCAAAGTCTCCTTGTGCTCGCCAAGGTAATTCATCAGCTCGGTCGGCACGGATTCTTTGAAAAGTTTCTCTGCGATGGCGCTGCGATCGCGCGAGTCCGGAATCATTCCGATCTCGTTCTCGACCTGCACCATGATGACCGTGTGGTCGTTTCCATCAACTTCGCGCAGGTGGCGCATGAAGGCCGCGAACGCGCGCGCGTCCGCGCCAAGGTTTTCCTTGCTGAAAGGCGAAAGGATTTCCATCCCGCGTCCCATCGCGTCCTGTGAGCGCGGAAAACGCTTCTGGTCCATCTTTACCCACGCCGGCGCGTAACAGGACATGCTGTTCTTCCACGTCGCGAACCACAGTGGCACGATTCGCAGTTGATGACGACGCGCCTCCTCAATCAAGCCGTCCACCAGACTAAAGTCGAATTTACCTTCCGCCGGCTCGATCAATTCCCAATAAACGGGGACGAGCAGCGTATTAAGATTAAGCGAAACGACCTTCGGCCAAACAGGACGCATGTACTCGAGGCTCGACGAGGTGGAGTTTCCCAACTCGCCGCCGAGAATGAGAAAAGGCTTCCCGTCCACGACGAGCTGCGTGGCAGTTCCCTGCTGACGCAGGTGCGGGAGCGAGTTCTGCTGCACGCCGTGAACGGGCAGCGCACACACCGCGGACAGAGCAGACCCGACGACTACAGTTATCACCCCTCGCTTGAATCTGTTTACTTTCATCATCGTCCTGCGCGGCGAATCAACTTCGGTGAGAGTGATATTAAGGCATTTCGGACGTTGAGAGGACTCGCAGAAGACTCCGACACTGTCCCGCGTGAGTGGGTGAATGTCGGAGACGAAAAACTACCGGCTGCGCGCCCTTTTCTTTGGAAGAGGGGCGTGGCCCGGAGAGGAGAGTTTCGGGTCACGCCGTCGGCAATCAGAAGGAGAGTCGCGCACCGAAACGCCACTGGCGCGACTGGTTCGCCCCGTACGTCGACGTAATGTAACCGAAGGTTGTGCTGTTCACGTTTGCATCAGGAAGGTTGAAATTCGCATGATTCGTTGCGTTCAACGCCTCAGCACGGAGCTGAAACTTGACCTTCTCCGAGATCGAGAACGTACGGAAGATGCTCATGTCAGTCTCGAAGAAACCTGGGCCACGAAGGTTGTTTCTGCCGGCGCTTCCGAAACGCGCGCCATTCTCTAATGCCCAGGAACAATTCGAGGTGCACGTAACTCCGAATATGGCTGGACCTCCAAGAACCGTATTGTCAAACCAAGGACCACCCGCAGCACCACGCTGGGTCGGTGTTCCAATTCCGCCGAGGATTCGAATGGTTGGGTTGACTTGATTTGGCACTTGACCACTACCGCGAGCGAGCAAGGCTGGCGCAGTATTTTGGACAACATAGAACGGTATCCCACTCATGATGCTCATCACACCGCTGACCTGGAAGCCACCGAAGATTTTGCTCGCCAAACCTTCCTTGGCCCATCGTTGACCCTTGCCAAAAGGCAGGTCATAGACCAAATAGCTCTGGAGATTGTGCGTCCGGTCATAGCTGGCCGGGCCGCGGTTTAGTTGCTTCGCCGGGAGGTACTGGATTCTCGGGCCGCCGTCGTTATCGGCAAAATTGAGTGTCTTAGACCAAGTGTAAGCTACGCCGAACAACGAACTGGCCCAGCGACGCGTGACCAGCGCCTGAAGACCATCATACGTTGTGGTTGCATATGGCTGGATGCTAGAGATGTCCGCATTTATCCCGAAACCGATAAGCGGGCGACCCGCATCGCTAGTTCCCGGGGCGCTGGCGTTTATATTGATGAACCCCATCTGACCGACCGCGCGCGTACCAACGTAGCCGACCTGAGCGGCGAACTTAGCTGGCAGTTGGCGTTCGATGAAAAAGTTGAATGAATGAATCCTGCCTCGCATGGGTGTCTTCGGAAAAGTCGTCGTACCGGTGTTTGGCGGCAGGGGAATGGTGCCTTTGCTGAGATCAGGCGGAGTGCTCGTGTTAATCAGTCCTTGCCGGAGAGTCGTCACAGGGATGAACCCTGATGTCCCACTGAGTCCGTTGAAACTGAGTGAGGCCATCGACCAGATGTTAACGATCGGATAAGCATTCCTCACGTCCTGAAAAGGCCTTGGGTCGGAAGATTGGCCATAGCCACCACGAATCACCGTCTTGTCGTTGTAGCGATAAGCAATTCCAACGCGTGGCAGGAACAGACCTGGGCCAGATGTAGCTCCGCCGTTAAGTGGCAGACCACTCAGTCCGCCGGTTACGACCTGTCCAGTGGCCGGGTCAAAGCGGTTGATGCCGGTATGGTCCTTCCGTGGTACCGGGAACCATTCCCAGCGCAAGCCGTAGGTCAGTGTCAATTTGCGACCAATCTGCCAATGGTCGCGTGCGTAAAGCGCGTATTGCTTCCACCACACTGAGTTCGGATTGCGAAGTTGATCTGCCTTGCCTGCACCGCTCGGCAGTCCGAGCAGGAAGGCCGCCCAGGCATTGAATGCACTTGCCGCCGCGACACTTTGGCTCGCTCCCGGCTTCGCGCAGACGTCTGTTCCTGTGTTGGCCGCGTTACATGCCTCCAACGCTGTGGCAGTGCCGCTAAACTGGAAGGAGCCGCGTACTGTCTGAAACGCCGCCCCCTGTGGTTGGAAATGATTGATCCGCGGGTTCAAATAGTCAGCGCCAAAGCGGAAGGAGTGCGCGCCTTTCACCCACGAAAGGTTCGCCGCTGCCACGTACTGATTGTCTCGGAACAAAAACGGATTCCCGGTGTTGTCGTTGCCTAGGTTGTTCCAACCTGTGATATTGAAGAATGGATAACCACCCTGAAGCCGGTCTGGTCCGTTGGTTCCTGGGATTTTCAGAACGGTCAACCCGAACGGTGTATTAACGTCGAAGGCCTCCGCACCGAGTCGCTGTCGCGTATAACCGATGTTGCCATCCAGAACGACCGTTGGGCTGAACGTGTACGTTCCCCCGACCCCAACCACATTAATCAGTCCCGGTGCTGTACCAAGTTGTCCTCCATTTAGGGCGCCACCGCCGATTTCTCCAAAAATGGGCGGGTCGATGATGAGCGTAGGCGAGCGGCTATATCGCCCCCACATTGTCAGCTTGTTGCTGACATAGTTGATTTTGGTGTCAATGTTGGTCCGGTTGAACGAAGCTACGCCAGTGCTTGCGAAATTGTTGGTAAAGCCCGGCCCTGTTGGCAGCGGTAGGCGCTTGATCAGTTCTAAGGCAGCGATATCAATCCGACTTGCGGGAATAATATTGCCTGGAAAGGGAGTGCGCAGACGCGGATCCGGGTTCGACGCTGGGTCGAAGATTGTGGCTCCGGTTCCGGCGAAGCTCACGTTCCCGTTAGCATCCGGCCGCAGACTCGCAGGCGCAATGGTCCTCGTAGTCCCAGCCGCGTTCCGCTGTGTGGTGCGCTCAAGGTCGGTGAAGAAGAACAGCTTGTTTTTGCCATTCCAGGTGCTCTTTCCACCCTCGCCAAAACGCGGCAGGATGATCGGCCCACTGACGGCATAGCCGAACTGTGCGAGGATGTTCTTGGGAATCTTCGCCTGGTTCGTGGGTTGAAAGAACGTCCGCGACTGGAATCGGCTGTTGGTGTCATAGCCCCAACCAACTCCGTGGAAGTCGTTCCCGCCAGTCTTGATGGTTACATTGATAGCCGCGCCGCCCGCAAGCCCCTGCTCCGCGTCGAAGGCGTTGGTAACAATGTTCACCTCCTGGATGGCCTCGGCTGGCGGAACGTAAACCGTGTTCGCTGGCAGCCATGGGTAAATAACACTCGAGCCATCAATCTTCGTGTTGTTCTGCAAACGCGATACGCCGTTGACGTTGAACGACATGGACCGCTGTGGGTTACCAGCAGCGGAGTTATCCTCGGTGCCACTGCCGTTGATGAAAAAGCCTCCTGTGCCCCTGGTGGTGCCCGGAATCAGAAAAACCAGACTCTGGTAGTTTCGGCCGACACTCCCGAACAGGGGCAGGTTGTTGACCTGCCTTGCCGACTGCGTGACGTTCACGTCACCACGATCAGTCTGCAGGGTCGCTTCCTGACCAGCCGTGACGACAACAGTCTCCTGCACTTCTCCTACCTCTAATTGCGCATCGAAACGAAAGGTTCTGTTCGCCTCGATCTTGAGGTCCTCCTTAAGCAGCGTCTTGAACGATGCTCGCGAAACCGTGATCTTGTAGACGCCTACTTGAAGATCATTAAGTATGTACGCGCCACGATCGTCGGTAGTAGCGGTCCTGGTTTCGGCGGTACCGACGTTGGTCACTTCGACTTTCGCTCCCGGAATTACGGATCCTTTCGGATCCGAAACGTTTCCCACGAGAGATCCGTAGAGGACTTGAGCGCGCGATGCGGTAGGTGCGATCAAGACCGTTAGCAAGGTCACAAGAATTGCCGCAGCTAACCGTGTGATCGCTTTTCTTTGTGAAAAGCTCCTTGACTCGGCGTGTTCCCCACTGAGATTTACGCTGACCTTCGGACAGCTCGCATTGAACGTGGACATAGCTTTAATCTCCTTGTCTGAAGTTGATGTGACAATTTAATTCGGGCCGACAACAAATTGAGCGCACGTACTTCTTCTTAGGCAACCGATGGCGCCCCGAAATGCTTTTGCAGAACCAGCGCGATCGTTCCGCGCAAACGAGGCTGTGATGACGGGTCCGAGGGAACGATTCGCGTTTCTGCCCGAGTAAATGAATTTCGTTTCACCGACTCTGCGATTATCGGCCCTACTTGAGGCCACGCGCGCGTGATCTCGCCAATCACCACGATAACGTCAGGCGCCAGTCCGGTGATCAGCAAGGCGATCCCTCTTCCGATCTGCTGCGCCATTCGGTTCACCGCCTGTCTCGCCTTGGCATCACCCTGCTGGTTCAGGCGTAGTAAGTCCTCGAACCGAACATTGCGTGCGGCTCTGCGCGAGCCTTTTGTGCTTTTCCACGGTCGTGATGTTGACTCGGTGTAATAGCGCGCGGCCGCCGAGTTTGAAGCGTACACTTCCCAACAGCCGCGATTTCCACAACGACACTCGAGACCGTTCTCGACCAGGGCGACGTGTCCAAACTCGCCCGCCATTCCGGTCGAGCCCTGAAGTAACTGATGATTCAGAATCAAGCCGCAGCCGATTCCCTCAGATACTGTAACCGCTAACAAATTGCGCACCCCTTCCGCGTGCCGGCCGAACCAAATCTCGGCAAGAGCGCAGGAATTCGCAGCGTTTTCCAACTCAACAGGCAGGCCCGTGGCTTTTTCTATTGGGGTCTTCAAATCAACGTCGCTCCATCCCAGGTTGGGCGCGAACACCAGGCGTTTCGTCCCCAGATCGACGCGACCGGGCAAGCTCACACCGATTCCCTCGCAAGTTATTTCAGGACGCGCGCGAATTAGATTCTGGATCCGGGGGATCAATTCGACTACGAAATGTTTTGGATCCTGAGTGGTCGCAAATGACTCCTGAGCCAGGAAACGAGCGTCGAGATCGGCAAACGCAAGTGTCGTCTGCGCGGGCCGAATGTTGATTCCGATGATCCCAGCTCGTTCTTTGTTCAAATGAAGAAAACGTGGACGACGGCCGCGCAACGAATGGCCATTGGCGCCCTCCGTTATCCATCGCTCATTAATCAACTGTTCGGCAATAACAGAGACCGTGCTGCGTTGCAGACCTGAATATCGCGCCAGATCGGCGCGCGATATTGGTTGATGCGTCCGAATCAGATTGAGAACGATGCGCCGGTTGATGTCGCGCGCCGTCTCGCTGGTTGCAACCTGGAAATTTGTCAGATCAATCTTTCGCATGCGGGTTGGCCAGCTTTCGCCCAATCAACTGGACAGTAAAGTTGATTCACCAAGTCCCTATTTAGTTCGCGGCCCGAACTAATATCACTCTCGACCTAAGAAGTCAACAAAAACATGATCTGCGTTTGCCCTAAGGCGCCGGCCGCGCGACAACTCTGAATCCGAGCGACGGCGTTTACAACTCAGGCGGACAGGATCGCCCAGCTTACTCGGAAGCAGGTCTCGTGGAACTCTTTCGTACCCGGTTCGTACTTAGTCGCAAAGACCATGAGCAGTCAATGCCGGGAGCACGCTATGGCTGACAATTTGGACTTATCGAGGGACCGCAGCAGGGGCGTCGATCCGAACATGAAAACCGCCGTCTACTTCCGCACAATTACTTGAGGGGAGGAAGTCGCACAATGTCTAAAGAAACATCCACGGTCCGTCTGTATTTAATGAGAATCGTTTACCTGGGTAACTTCGTGTTCCTCGGACTCCAGGTATGGCCTGAAATTATCAACCACGTAGGAGCGTGGGACCCAGTGAAAGGCGCCGCCTTCAGCTTTTGGGCGGCATTGTCGGCTTTGTCAGGTTTGGGCATTCGATATCCACTAAAGATGCTGCCTTTACTTCTCCTGCAACTGCTCTACAAGTCGATATGGTTGATAGCAGTTTACCTGCCGCTCCGGTCTGCCGGCCAATCAACAGACCTTATTAAGGTTATGGGTATCGGGGTAGTCGTCGATCTTATTGTTATTCCCTGGCCCTATGTTCTAGCGACTTACGTAAAGCAACGTGGGGATCGATGGAGATGAGATGGCCGGGAGGATAGCATATGACTCGCACGGGAGGATCACAAGTGAAACTCGACTTCGGCATTTACACCATGCACTGGGCGTTTTGGGGCGCCTTTGGTCTCACGCGCGTCATTCTTCGCCGCCGCGATCGCAACGACAGCAGACCAGCCGCCACGGCACCAATCTCCCAGCAAGAGACCACTGCTCCGTTCTCCCGCGCGCTACTTGCGTTCCATGGGCTCGCCTTCGCGGTGATGTACCTCGGGATCAGCATCGCCGTGATCCCGGGGCGTGTACCCAACTGGTTTCCCGGCCAGCGCATTGCCGGCTCGCTAGTCATCGCCGGAGGGGCCGCACTGGTGG